>NZ_JBEZGM010000041.1:0-39742 GCF_040649995.1 Micromonospora sp. NPDC048835
TTACATTCCGAACCCGGAAGCTAAGCCCTCCAGCGCCGATGGTACTGCACTCGTGAGGGTGTGGGAGAGTAGGACGCCGCCGGACAATCTTCCAGATAAGGCCACCCCTCACGGGGTGGCCTTATCTGCGTTCAACCCCTGCCGGGGAAACGGGGTTCAGCCCCTACCGGGGAATGGGTGGACCCGTCCCCCGGCGGGGGCGGTCAGCCCCGCGTCTGCATCTCGTCGCGGAGATCGCGCAGCAGGCCGCCGGCGTCGCTGACCGACCGACCAGGGAACATGGCCATGACCACGCTGCCGTGGTCGGCCCAGCCGCACACCGCGAAGTCGCCGCCCTCGCCGCTGGTGGTGCCGCACTTCAGCACCCCACCGAGGCTGCCCGCGGGCAGCTCGCGCAGACCGTTCACCGCACCTGTCTCGTCCGACATGAGGCGGAAGAGGCTGTCCAGGTCCCGTTCCGGCTGCCAGAGCAGGGTGGTGCCCCCGAAGATGAGGACCGAGCGCTTGTCGTCGGCCGGGTCCCGGTAGACGGTGCCGAAACTGCGGTCCAGCTCGATGTTGGCCGCGAGACCGCTGCGCAGATAGTCGGCGGTGCTCTTCGCCCGCTCACTGTCGTCGCGGGTCAGACCTGCCACCCCATCGGGTGTGGTCAGTTGGGTGTCCTTCTGCTGTGCCACTCGCCACCCGCCGACTCCGAGCACCGCGGCGCCGGCGAGGCCGACCACGAGCGCGGCCGTCCAGCCGATCTTGCGGCGGCGGGACCAGCCGCCGGACCGCTCGTCGGGGTCGCCGCCCGAGTCCCGGGTGCTCAGCTGGATCGGCTCTTCGGTCAGCTCCACCGGCTCACGGCCGCCGTCGCGCGACCGCTCGGTGAGATGTGCGTCGGACATAGCCGACACCGTACGCGAACGGCAGGTGGCGCACGTCAGGTCCGGGAAAGCCCTCCGTAGACTTGTCCGGTGACCGAGAGACTGGATGCCCGACGCCCCGACGCCCCGACCCTTGCCGGCCAGTACCAGCCCGGTGAGGTAGAGCAGCGACGGTACGAGCAGTGGGTAGCCGGCGGGCACTTCCGGGCCTCCGCCGACAGCGACAAGCCGCCCTTCACCATCGTCATCCCGCCGCCGAACGTCACGGGCTCGCTGCACATGGGCCACGCGTTCGAGCACACGCTGATGGACGCGTTGACCCGGCGTAAGCGGATGCAGGGCTTCGAGGCGCTGTGGCTGCCGGGCATGGACCACGCCGGCATCGCCACCCAGAACCTGGTCGAGCGTCAGCTCGCCGCCGAGGGCCTCTCCCGGCACGACCTCGGCCGGGAGAAGTTCGTCGAGCGGGTCTGGCAGTGGAAGGCCGAGTCCGGTGGCGCCATCCTCGGCCAGATGCGCCGCCTCGGCGACTCCGTCGACTGGGACCGCGAGCGCTTCACCATGGACGAGGGGCTGACCCGCGCCGTCCAGACGATCTTCAAGAAGCTGTTCGACGACGGCCTGATCTACCGGGCCAACCGGATCATCAACTGGTGTCCGCGCTGCCTCACGGCGCTCTCCGACATCGAGGTCGAGCACACCGATGACGACGGCGAGCTGATCTCGATCCGCTACAGCGACGAGGTCGTGGTGGCCACCACCCGGGCCGAGACGATGCTCGGCGACACCGCCGTGGCGGTGCACCCGGACGACGAGCGCTACCAGCACCTCATCGGCACCGAGGTCGAGCTGCCGCTGACCGGTCGCCGGATCCCGATCGTCGCCGACGCGCACGTCGACCCGTCCTTCGGCACCGGCATGGTCAAGGTGACGCCGGCTCACGACCCGAACGACTTCGAGATCGGCCAGCGGCACGACCTGCCCGCGCTGACCGTGATGGACGAGCGTGGTGTGATCACCGTGCCGGGCCCGTTCGAGGGGTTGGACCGGTTCGAGGCGCGGCCCGCGATCGTGGCCGCGCTGCGGGAGCAGGGCCGGATCGTCGCCGAGAAGCGCCCGTACGTGCACGCGGTCGGGCACTGCTCGCGATGCAAGACCACCGTCGAGCCGCGGCTGTCGCTGCAGTGGTTCGTCAACACCGCCCCGCTGGCCCAGGCCGCGGGTGACGCCGTGCGCGACGGTCGGGTCCGCATCGAGCCGGCCGAGCTGTCCAAGCGCTACTTCGCCTGGGTCGACAACATGCACGACTGGTGCATCTCCCGCCAGCTTTGGTGGGGGCACCGCATCCCGGTCTGGTACGGCCCGGCGGGTGAGATCGTCTGCGTCGGCCCCGACGAGGCGCCGCCGACCGGTGAGGGCTGGCACCAGGACGAGGACGTCCTGGACACCTGGTTCTCCAGCGGTCTGTGGCCGTTCTCCACCCTGGGCTGGCCCGAGCAGACCCCGGACCTGGCGAAGTTCTACCCGACGAGCGTGCTCGTCACCGGGTACGACATCCTGTTCTTCTGGGTTGCCCGGATGATGATGTTCGGCCTCTACGCCATGGACGGCCGGCCGCCCTTCGACGTGGTGGCGCTGCACGGGATGGTGCGCGACCAGTTCGGCAAGAAGATGTCGAAGTCGTTCGGCAACGTGGTCGACCCGCTGGACTGGATCGACAGGTACGGTGCCGACGCCACCCGGTTCACCCTGGCGCGCGGCGCGAACCCCGGCCAGGACGTCCCGGTCAGCGAGGAGTGGTGCCAGGGCTCGCGCAACTTCTGCAACAAGCTCTGGAACGCCACCCGGTTCGCCCTGATGAACGGCGCGCACACCACTGGCGACCTGCCCCCCGCCGAGCAGCTCTCCACCGTCGACAGGTGGATCCTGTCCCGGTTGGCGCACGTCACCGCCGAGGTCGACGAGCAGTTCGAGGCGTACGAGTTCGCCAAGGTGTGCGACCTGCTCTACCACTTCGCCTGGGACGACGTCTGCGACTGGTACGTCGAGCTGAGCAAGCCGGTGCTCGCCGAGGGTGGCGCGGCCGCGGAGGTCAGCCGTCGGGTGCTCGGGCACGTGCTCGACCAGCTGCTGCGGCTGCTGCACCCGGTCATCCCGTTCGTCACCGAGGAGCTGTGGCTCGCGCTCACCGGCGGCGAGACGGTGCAGGCCGCCGCCTGGCCGGTGGCCGACCGGTCGCTTGTCGACGACGCCGCCGAGGCCGAGCTGGTGGGTGTGCAGCGGGTGGTCACCGAGATCCGCCGGTTCCGCTCCGACCAGGGGCTGCGCCCGACGCAGCGGGTGGCAGCCCGCCTGGACGGGCTGTCCGGTGCGGGTATCGCGGCCCACGAGCCGCTGATCCGTTCATTGGTCCGGCTGGACCCGGCCGGCGACGACTTCCAGGCCAGCGCCACGCTGGCCATGCCCGGCGCGGTCGCTGTCGCGTTGGACACCCGGGGGTCGATCGACGTGGCCGCCGAGCGGGCCCGGCTGACGAAGGATCGCGCATCCGCCGAGAAGGAGGTCGCGCAGGCCCGGGCGAAGCTCGACAACCCGGCCTTCATCGGCAAGGCCCCCGAGCCGGTGGTCGCGAAGATCCGCGACCGGCTCGCCACCGCCGAGGCCGACCTGGTCCGGATCGACGCTGCTCTGGAGACACTGCCCTCGTGACCGACCGTACCGATTTCGCCGCCGCCGAAGCCGAGCTGAACGCCCGCGGTTTCACCCGCATGGTCTTCGAGCTGGACCGGATCGAGTCCCTGCTCGACCTGCTCGGCAGCCCACAGCGGGCGTACCCGGCGATCCACCTGACCGGCACCAACGGCAAGACCTCCACCGCGCGGATGATCGACTCGTTGCTGCGGGCGTTCGGGCTGCACACCGGCCGGTACACCAGCCCGCACCTGGAGACCGTGCGGGAACGGATCAGCCTGGACGGGGAGCCGGTCAGCGAGGAGCGGTTCGCCGCGGTGTACCGGGAGATCAAGCCGCTTGCCGACCTGGTCGACGCGCGGTCCGACGAGCCGCTGACGTACTTCGACATGACCACCGCGCTGGCGTTCGCCACCTTCGCGGACGCGCCTGTCGACATCGCGGTGGTCGAGGTCGGCCTCGGTGGTGCCGAGGACGCCACGAACGTCCTCCAGGCCGGGGTCTGTGTGATCACCCCGATCGGGCTGGACCACACCGAGTGGCTCGGTGACACGCTCCAGGACATCGCGCTGGCCAAGGCCGGCATCATCCACCCGGGCGCCACGGTCATCGCGGCGGCGCAGGACGAGGAAGCGGCGGGTCCCATCCTCGACCGCTGCGCCGAGGTCGGGGCCACCATCGCCCGGGAGGGCGGCGAGTTCGGTGTACGGGGTCGGGCGGTCGCGGTCGGCGGTCAGGTGCTCAGCCTCCAGGGCCTGGGCGGCGTGTACGACGACGTGTTCATTCCCCTGCACGGCGCCCACCAGGCGCAGAACGCGGCGGTGGCGCTCGCCGCCGTCGAGGCGTTCCTGGGTGCGGGGGCTCGACGTCAGCTCGACATCGAGGCGGTCCGGGAGGGCTTAGCCTCGACGAGTTCCCCGGGTCGGCTGGAGCGGGTCCGTAACGCCCCGACCGTCCTGCTGGACGGTGCGCACAACCCGCACGGCATGAAGGCCACCGTCACCGCGCTCCAGGAGGAGTTCGCGTTCAGCAAGCTGGTGGCCGTGCTGGGCGTCCTCGCCGACAAGGATGCGGAGGCGCTGCTCGATCTGCTGGAGCCGGTGGTCGACCAGATCGTGGTCACCCGGAACAGCTCGCCACGGGCGATGCCGGCAGAGGAACTGGGCGCGCTGGCCGCCGAGATCTTCGGCGAGGATCGGGTGCACGAGGCCCCGGAGATGCCGGACGCCATCGAGGTGGCGGTGGCGTTGGCCGAGGAGGACGTCCCGGGTGAGTTGAGCGGCGTCGGGGTGCTGGTCACAGGTTCCGTGGTGACGGTCGCCGACGCGCGCCGGCTGCTGAAGCGATGACCAGCCCGGAGCGGGACCCGCACCCCACCGAGGACCAGACCGGCCCGCTGGTCGAGCAGCCGGTGGGGGAGGAGCCCACCGCCGGGCAGCCGCGGCGCTCCGGGTTGCGCGACCCGGAGCGGGCGGTACGCGGTCTCGGCGCTGGCACGCTCAGCCTGGAGGCACTGGTGCTCCTGCTGGCGATCCAGCCGATCCGGGTGGTCGGCGGTGACCTCGGCGGCGCCGCGATCGGTGCGGTGGTGGCACTGGCGGTGGCCGCCGTGGTGCTCGCCGGCATGATGCGTCGCCCCTGGGCCTGGAACGCCGGCACCGTGCTCCAGGGCCTGCTGTTGCTGGGCGGCCTGCTGCACTGGTCGCTGCTCGGGCTGGGCATCATCTTCGCCCTGGTCTGGGCGTACGCGTTGCACGTTCGCCGCGTCATTCTCGGCTGACGCCGGGCCCGGTCGGCGGGCCCGCTCAGGCGTCGGCGCGTTCACGCCACTGGGTCAGCGCGACGCCGTGACCGTCCGGGTCGCGGAAGGCCGCCGCCCACACCTCCAGCTTGGTGCCCCGGTTGACCACCCGGGGCGCGTACGTGAAGCGGACGCCCGACTCGCGCAACCGCTCGTACGCCGCCTCGATGTCGTTCACCTCGAGGTTGACGTGCACCAGTCGGCGGCTGATGGGTGCCGCCCCGGTCACCTCGCGCAGCACGATCCGGGTCGACCCGGAGGCCAGGACGGCGTTGTGGGCGCCCTGGTCGACCTCGCTGAAGCCGAGCACGTCACGGTAGAAGTCGAGCGACCGGGGCAGGTCGGTCACCAGCAGGGTGAGGCCCACCCCGCTGATCGGCGCGGCCGGGTCCGCGGCCGAGTCGGCCTCGAAGCCGAAGATCGCCTGGTCCAGCTCCTCGTCGGTCACCGTCGCGCGGGCGGCACCGGCGGGGGAGGGGTCGTCGAGCGGAAGGTCGAGGGGGTCCAGCGGGTCGGCCGCGCCGGGCCCGGACCGCTGCGCGGGTGGCGGGTCGGAGCGCGGTGCGCTGAGCGGGTCGGAGCGCGGTGCGCTGAGCGGGTCGGAGCGCTGCGCGCCGAGGGGGTCGGTGCGCTGGGCGCCGGGCCTGTCGACGGACTCCTCGGCGGACCGGGTGGTCGTGGCGTCGGCCTCCGGAGCGTCGGCCCGATCGGTGGCGGGCTCGTCGAAACGCTCCTCGGCGGGCGGGCGCGGCGCCGGCGTGGCCCGCCGGGGCAGCCCGCCGGACTGCTGTTCGATGACGACGCCCTCCAACACCACCGGGCCACCGGGGCTCTGGTGCATCACCACGGGCTCGCGTTCCTCGGGCACGACGCCCGGGTCGTCGCGCCGCAGGTCGTCGCGCCGCAGGTCGTCGCGCCGGGGGTCGGTGCGCAGAGGGTCACCGAGCGGGTCCCGGAACGGGTCACCGACCGGGTCGCGGAACGGGTCACCGACCGGGTCGCGGAAGTCGTCGTCCGGCCCACGGTCGGCCCACGGTGGCGCGTCCTGCTGGATCAGCAACTCGTCCATCGCCTCCGCGTCGGCGAACTCCGGCGGGAGGTCGGCGACGGCGGCGGCGGTCTCGGCGTGGGTAGGCACCTCGTCCCAGAGGACCTTGACGTGGCGCTGGTCGTCCAACGCGACCCGGATCGGCAGGGTCTGACCCAACGACGGCCACTTGGAGACCGGCACCCTCGGCTCGATGATCTTCTTCGACCGGGGCGGCAGACCGGGCGCGTCGATCACCAGTTGCAGTTCGCAGCGGCCGAACGCGTACTGGGTGGGTGGTTCGGAGGCGCTGTGCACGTGCCCGACACCGACGACCCAGGTGCGGCCACCGCCGCGTACGGTCGCCAGTGCGATCGCCAGCACCAGCAGGGCGACCCCGAGAGCCACGATGGCCCAACTGGTCATGCCCAGCCCGAACAGCACGACGAACGTGGCCACGGTGCCCAGCACCGTGCCGATCAGCTTGCGTACCGGCGCGATGGGTCGGTTCCCGCCATTCGCCACAGTGGACCTCCCGGGGGTCAGGGCCAGGCTAGGCCGGATCGGCCACCGGAGGAAAGACCGGCCGCCGCGCCGGCGCCGGGACCGGGTCGCTAGGCTGACCGTACCGATCCCGAGCGTCAAGCGCGTACAGGAGGAACCCAGCGTGTCCAGCAGCAGCCCGGATGAGCGCAGCCTCGTTCTGATCAAGCCCGACGCGGTCCGCCGCGGCCTGGTCGGTGAGGTCCTCTCCCGCTTCGAGCGCAAGGGGCTGCGGATCGACGCGATGGCGCACCGGACGATGGACGCCGCGCTCGCCGACGAGCACTACGCCGAGCACGTCGACAAGGCCTTCTACCCGCCGCTGAAGGACTTCATGACCAGCGGTCCGCTCGTCGCTCTGGTGCTCTCCGGCGACCAGGTCATCGACGTGGTCCGCGGGTTGATCGGTGCCACCGACGGGCGCAAGGCCGCCGCCGGCACCATCCGCGGCGACCTGTCGCTGTCCAACCGGGAGAACCTGGTGCACGCCTCCGACTCGACGGACAGCGCCAAGCGCGAGATCGCGGTCTGGTTCCCCGAGCTGGGCTGACGCCCACCGGCGCGGGGTCTACGCGACTTTCAGTCGATCGTCGGCACCTTCGCCGGGTTGCCGACCACGTAGATGCCGGTGATCCGGCCGTCGGCCGCGGCGATGGTCAGCGTGTAGCGACTGCCGTCCGCGCGGGTGACCAGCACCGCCGGTTCGCCGTTGAGTTCGACCGGGTCCATGGACACCCGGTGACGCGGGCCGTAGACCCCGGCGTAGAACCTGGCGATCCGGTCCGCGCCGGTCACCGGGTTGAGGGCTGCCCGCACCCGACCGCCGCCGTCGTTCCACGCGGTGGCGTCGGCGGCCACCAGATCGGTCAGCGTCGCCAGGTCGCCGTCGCGCGCGGCGGAGAGGAACGCGTTCAGCAGCCGTTCCCGCTCCGAGCGGCTCGCGGTGAACCGGCGCTGCTCCTGTCCTACCCGTGCGGTCGCCCGGTGGTAGAGCTGTCGACAGTCGGCGACGGACCGCTCCAGGATCTCGGCGATCTCCGCGTACGGCAGGTCGAAGGCCGTGTGCAGCACGTACACCGCCCGTTCCGGCGGCGTGAGCCGCTCCAGGACGTGCAGCAGCGCGGTGGAGAGCGAGTCGCGCAGCTCCACCCGGTCCAACGGCCCGAACGGTGAGGGCGCGGTCGGCACCGGCTCGGGCAGCCACGTCCCGACGTACGTCTCACGAGCCGCCTGTCGGGCCCGCAGCCGGTCCAGGGCCAGCCGGGTGACCACCCGGGACAGGTAGCGCCGCGGCTCGGCGACCCGGGCGCGGTCCACATCCAGCCAGCGCAGGTACGCCTCCTGGAGCACGTCCTCCGCGTCGTGCCGGCTGCCGAGCAGGCGGTACGCGAGCCCGAGCAGCATCGGCCGGTGCGCCTCGAGCGCACCGGCCGCCTCCGCTGCCGCCCTGGTGGTCACGCCTGGGCCGGAGGCTCCAGCCGCAACGTCACCCCGATGCGATTCCACACGTTGATTGTGGCAATCGCGATGACGAGGTCGGCCAGTTCCTTCTCCGACCAGACCTTCGCGGCGTCGTTCCACACCTCGTCGGGCACCCCGTGCTCGCCGAGCCGGGTGACGGCGTCGGTGAGGGCCAGCGCCGCCCGCTCCCGCTCGTCGAAGAAGGGCGCCTCCCGCCAGGTGGCGACCGCGAACAGCCGCCGGCTCGACTCGCCACCGGCGAGCGCGTCCCGGCTGTGCATGTCCACGCAGTACGCGCACCCGTTGATCATCGACGCCCGAAGCTTCACCAGCTCCAGCACCGTGTGGTCGACGTTCGTCTGGACGTACTTCTCCAACCCCATGACGGCCTTGTACGCCTGCGGCACGACCTCGGTCGGGTTCATCCGTTGCACGACTACCTCCTGATCGGTTCGACACCGACACGACGGTTCAGCCTGGGTCGGTCGTGACAACCGGGGCTGTGACCTCGCTCATGTCGTCGCGGCGGTCGGGCAGGCGCGGCGAGCGATCGACGACCGACGTTCGCGTTCGCGTCACCCGGTTCGCCGCTCACCGTCACCTGCGCCCGATAGACCCACGGGGTCAACCCATGATCGGGAGGAAGCATGACCGAGCTTGATCGACGTACCCTGCTGCGGACCGGCCTGGTGGTCGGCGCCGGAGCCGCCAGCGGCGCCCTGGTGGGCGCTGCCGGCGCGAACGCCGCCCCGGCCTGGCGCCCGGCGCAGCGCCCGGTGCTCACCCACGGCGTGCAGAGCGGCGACGTGACCGCGGACTCGGCGCTGGTCTGGACGCGGGCCGACCGGCCGGGCCGGATGCTCGTCGAGGTGAGCCGTCGGCCGGACTTCCGGGGGGCGCGCAAGCTGCGCGGCCCGGTGCTCACCCCGGACGGCGACTTCACCGGGAAGGTGCGGCTGCGGGGCCTGCCGGACGCCGAGCGGCTGCACTACCGGGTGCGGGTGGAGAGCCTGGATCGGCACGGGGTGGTCAGCGAGCCGCTGACCGGGACGCTCACCACCGCGCCGGGGCGGCACCGCAGACGCGACGTGAGGTTCGTCTGGACCGGCGATGTCGTCGGGCAGGGTTGGGGCATCGACCCGAACTTCGGCGGCATGTCGATCTTCCGGGCGATGCGGCAGACCCGGCCGGACTTCTTCCTGTGCAGCGGCGACACGGTGTACGCCGACGGACCGCTCGTCGAGACGGTGACGCTGCCCGACGGGCGGGTCTGGCGCAACCTGGTCACCCCGGAGAAGAGCAAGGTCGCCGAGACGCTCACCGAGTACCGCGGACAGTTCGCGTACAACCTGATCGACGAGCACCTGCGGGAGTTCGCCGCGGCGGTGCCCCAGATCAACCAGTGGGACGACCACGAGGTGCTGAACAACTGGTACCCGGGCGAGATCCTGGACGACCCGCGCTACACCGAGCGGCGGGTGGACGTGCTCGCCGCCCGGGCCCGCCAGGCGTTCAACGAGTGGCTGCCGGTGCCCGTCGACGGGCCGATGTACCGGCGGCTGTCGTACGGGCCGTCGCTCGACGTCTTCGTGCTCGACATGCGGACCCACAAGGACCCGAACGACGGCAACACGTACGCCGACCCGAAGCGTGGCCTGCTCGGCCGGCAGCAGCGGGAGTGGCTGATCCGGGAGCTGAAGCGCTCCACGGCGACCTGGAAGGTGATCGCCAACGACCTGCCGATCGGGGTGGTGGTGCCGGACGGGCCGGGTGCGCAGGAGGGTGTCGCGCAGGGCGACCCGGGTGCGCCGGCGGGCCGGGAGCTGGAGTTCGCCGAGGTGCTGCGGGCCACCCACCGGGCCGGAGTGACAGGCATGGTCTTCCTCACCGCCGACGTGCACTACTCCGCCGCACACCACTACGACCCGTCCCGCGCGGCGGTCGGTGACTTCACCCCGTTCTGGGAGTTCGTCTCCGGTCCGGCGCACGCCGGCGCGTTCGGCCCCAACGCGCTGGACGGCACGTTCGGCCCGCAGGCGGCCTTCGTGCACGCGCCGCCGGTGGCCAACACGGGTCCGGCCGGGGGCTTCCAGCACTTCGGCGAGGTCACCATCGACGGCGAGTCCGAGGCCCTGACGGTCCACCTGCGCGACCGCGACGGCGTCTCCCTCTGGAACACCACCCTCCCAGCCCCGTAACCACCTCACCCCATCCCCACCCCCACCTCGGCCCCGCCCGGTCGATCATGGAGTTGTTGCCACGACACGCCGTCGAGCGAGGCAACAACTCCATGATCAACGGGGGTGGGGCGGGGCGGGGGCCGGGCGGGCGGGGCCGGGCGGGATGGGACTGTGCGCGCCGGTTGGTCCGGGCAGGCCGAACGGCTCCCCGTTGCCGACCGTCAGGTCGACGCCGCGGACTGCCTGGACCTTCCGGCGCTCAGGTGGTGACCCATCTTGTGCGGCTGCGACACGTGCAGCTCACCCGTCCGCCTCGATCGTGTGTTCGTTCGTGATCCGTAGGCTAGGAGTGACGGGGACGGATGGGAAACGGATTCGGATCGAGCCGAATGCTCAGGCCGAGGCGCTCGCCGGCACGTCGCCGACGAGCTGCACCAGTGCCAGACCGGCCGGCTCCAGGCCGTACAACACCCGCCGGCCCACCCGCCGGCGGTGTACCACGCCGGCGGCCAGCAGCGCGGCGAGCTGCTCCGACACGGTGCTCGGTGCGAGCCCCAACGTGGCCGCGAGGCCGGCGGTGGTGGCTGGCCTCGCCAGCGCCCGCAGCACCTGGGCGCGCCCCCGACCGACGAGCACCGCCAGCCGATCCGCGGCCGGTGCCGTCCGGGCCGCCGAGACCGGCCCGCTCTCGGCGAGCACCACCGCCCCGCGCGCCTGGTAGGAGACGGCGATGATCTCCGGATGGTCGGTGGCGCAGACGAGTGCTCCCTCCGAGAAGAGCAGGGGGAGCAGCAGCAGTCGCTGGTTCACCGCCGTGAACTGCTGCTCCGACGGCTTCACAAGCGTCAGCACCGGCTTGTTCCAGCGCACCCGTTCGTGCAGTTCGGCCAGCAGCGCGTCCGGGCCGTGGGCGGCGAGCGCCCGGGCCCGGTGCAGCACCTCCTCGTCCAGCGCCGCCTGCATCGCCGGCCACCACGGCGCGATTGCGGCGTCCCAGTACGCCTCGATGCCGTCGGCGAGCCGGTCCAGGGCGGCCCGCCGGTCCGTGACGAACGGGCGGAGCCACTGCGGCAGGTCGTCCGGGTGGTAGTAGTGGGGGATCTGCTCGGCGATCACCTCAGCCGGTGTCGCGCGCAGCTCGGCTAGTTGATCGGCCAGGGTCGGCGCGGCCAACGTGGGAATCGGGCTGAGGAAGTCCGGTGCGGGCAGGCCGATGGTCAGCAGCCGGGCCGGCGCGGTCGCCGGCACGTCGTCGAGCACCCGCCGTGCGTGCCGCGCCCAGGCGGTGTACGGCCAGGGCGCCTCCACCGGGTGGCGGTGCAGCAGTAACAGGCTGGTCAGCACCTCCCAGAGCGGGCTGGTGGCGATCCGGGTGCGGGACAGCGTCGGCTCGTCCAACTCGATCCGGATCACCCGGTCAGCCTAGGGTGCCGACGCACCCGTTTACTCGGCGGCGGGGCGGTGGGCGGGTCGAGTATCGTTGAGCACCGTAAGGCGATGACCCGGCCATCACCGGTGAGCCTCCGGAAGAACAGCCGGGCAACCGGCCCAGTAGAACCGGACGGATGCGGCCCGTCACAGCCGGCAAATGAGCGGGCGGTCGATCCTGACCGCCAAGCGGGGTGGTACCGCGGGCCCACCCGGGAGCGCCGATCGAGGCGTACCCGGACGGTTCGTCCTCGCAGACCCACGTTGAGTGAGCTGCGAGGAGAGCGACCCCCGATGGCCTATCCGTTGCACGACCCGACCGCCGCCGGTGTGCCGGCGAGCCCGGACCTGCCCGCGGTCGAGCGCCGGGTGCTGGAGCACTGGACGGCCGACAAGACCTTCGAAGCGTCGGTGGAGGCCCGCCCGGCCGGTGACGACGGCAAGAACGAGTACGTCTTCTACGACGGCCCACCGTTCGCCAACGGCCTGCCGCACTACGGCCACCTCTTCACCGGCTACGTCAAGGACGTGGTGCCGCGCTACCAGACCATGCGCGGCCGGCACGTCGAGCGGCGCTTCGGCTGGGACTGTCACGGCCTGCCCGCCGAGGTGGTGGCCGAGAAGCAGCTCGGCATCACCAGCAAGGCGGAGATCATCGACCTGGGCGTGGCCCGGTTCAACGAGGCCTGCCGTACCTCGGTGCTGGAGTTCACCCAGGACTGGGAGCGGTACATCAACCGGCAGGCCCGGTGGGTCGACTTCACAAACGACTACAAGACCCTCGACCTGGACTACATGGAAAGCGTCATGTGGGCCTTCAAGACCCTGCACGACAAGGGTCTGATCTACGAGGGCTTCCGGGTGCTGGCGTACTGCTGGCGGTGCGAGACGCCGCTGTCCAACACCGAGACCCGGATGGACGACGTCTACCGGGACCGGCACGACCCCACCCTGTCGGTCTGGTTCGGGCTGACCGCCGACGAGTCCGCACCCGAGCTGGTGCGCGGGCCGGTCAAGCTGGGCGTCTGGACCACCACGCCGTGGACCCTGCCGTCGAACCTGGCGCTCGCCGTCGGGCCCGACATCGAGTACGCGGTGCTCGACCGGGACGGGGAGCGGTTCGTCGTGGGGGCGGCGCGGCTGGCCGCGTACGCCAAGGAACTGGACGGGTACGAGCAGGTCGGCACGGTGTACGGCCGGGACCTGGTCGGGCGCCGCTACACGCCGCTGTTCGACTTCCTCGTCGAGCAGGCCGGGGACAACGCCTACCAGGTGCTCGGCGCGGAGTTCGTCACCACCGAGGACGGCACCGGGATCGTCCACCTGGCCCCGGCGTTCGGTGAGGACGACCAGAACGTCTGCAACGCCGCTGGCATCCCCACCATCGTCACCGTGGACGACCACACCCGGTTCACCGCGCTGGTCCCGCCGTACCAGGGTGAGCAGGTCTTCGACGTCAACAAGCCGGTGATCCGGGAGCTGAAGGAGCGGGGGGTGGTGCTCAAGCAGGACACCTACACCCACTCCTACCCGCACTGCTGGCGCTGCGACACCCCGCTGGTCTACAAGGCGGTGTCGTCGTGGTTCGTCGCGGTGACCCAGTTCCGGGACCGGATGGTCGAGCTGAACCAGGAGATCAACTGGACGCCCGGTCACATCAAGGACGGCTCGTTCGGCAAGTGGCTGGCCAACGCCCGGGACTGGTCGATCAGCCGGAACCGGTTCTGGGGCTCGCCGATCCCGGCGTGGAAGTCCGACGACCCGAACTACCCGCGCCTGGACGTCTACGGTTCGCTCGCCGACATCGAGCGCGACTTCGGCGTACGCCTGACCGACCTGCACCGGCCGGCGGTGGACGACCTGGTCCGCCCCAACCCGGACGACCCGACCGGTCAGTCGATGATGCGCCGGGTGCCGGAGGTGCTGGACTGCTGGTTCGAGTCCGGGTCGATGCCGTTCGCCCAGGTGCACTACCCGTTCGAGAACGCGGACTGGTTCGAGCACCACTACCCGGGTGACTTCATCGTCGAGTACATCGGGCAGACCCGCGGCTGGTTCTACACGATGCACGTGTTGGCCACCGCGCTGTTCGACAGGCCGGCGTTCCGCAACTGCCTGAGCCACGGCATCCTGCTCGGCTCGGACGGGCGCAAGATGTCCAAGAGCCTGCGCAACTACCCGGACGTCTACCACGTCTTCGACTCGTACGGGTCGGACGCGATGCGCTGGATGCTGATGTCCTCGCCGGTGCTGCGTGGTGGGGACATGGCGGTCACCGAGACGCTGATCCGCGACGCCGTCCGGCAGGTGCTGCTGCCGCTCTGGAACGTCTGGTACTTCTTCTCGCTCTACGCCAACGCCGACGGGTATCAGGCGCGGCGGCGCACCGACTCCACCCACCTGCTCGACCGGTACATCCTGGCGAAGACGAACGAGCTGGTGTCGACGGTCTCCGCGCAGATGGACGCGTACGACATCTCGGGCGCGTGCGCCACTGTCCGGTCCTACCTGGACGCGCTTACCAACTGGTACGTGCGCCGGTCCCGGGACCGGTTCTGGTCCGGCGACGCCGAGGCCTTCGACACCCTGTCGACGGTGTTGGAGACGCTCTGCCGGGTGGTGGCCCCGCTCGCGCCGCTGACCGCCGAGGAGATCTGGCGCGGCCTGACCGGGGAGCGGTCGGTGCACCTGACCGACTGGCCGTCGGCGGAGGAGTTCCCCGCCGACCACGACCTCGTGGCAGCGATGGACAACGTACGGGCGGTCGCGTCGGCGGCGCTGTCGCTGCGCAAGGCCAAGGGGCTGCGGGTACGGCTGCCGCTGTCCACGCTGACCGTGGCCTCACCGGCGGCGGAGCAGCTGCGACCGTTCGCCGACCTGGTCGCCGACGAGGTCAACGTGAAGACCGTGGAGTTCAGCGCGGAACTGTCCGCGTACTGCGAGCAGGTGTTGACGGTGGTGCCCCGGGCGCTCGGCCCGCGGGTCGGCAAGCAGGTGCAGCAGGTGATCAAGGCGGTCAAGGCGGGTGACTGGGAGCTTGTCGACGGTGCCCCGGTGGCCGCCGGCGTCACCCTGGCCGAGGGCGAGTACGAGTTGCGTCTGATCGCCGCCGACGCCGAGCACTCGGCGCCGCTGCCCGGCGGCGAGGGTGTGGTGGTGCTGGACACCGACGTCACCCCCGAGTTGGCCGCCGAGGGGCTGGCCCGGGACGTGGTGCGGGTGGTGCAGCAGGCCCGCCGGGACGCCGACCTGGACGTCTCGGACCGGATCGTGGTGTCGGTGTCGGCGTCCGACGAGGTGCGTGCGGCGGTGTCCGCGTACGTCGACTTCGTCGCCGCTGAGGTGCTTGCCGACTCCGTCGACTTCGTCGAGGGCTCGGCCGGCTCGGTCGGTTCGGCCGGCTCGGCTGTCGAGGGTCGGGAGGGCTTCGCCGGCGAGGTCGGCGACGGTGAGCGGGTAACGGTGGTCGTCCGCCGGGTATAACGGACCATCGCCGGGGTGCGGGCGCCTCACCACCTCCGTCCGGGAGGTGTGGAGGCGTCCGCTACGGTGACACCGCCCGCTCGCATTTCATCTGCCGGAGGACCAGTGCCGCTGCTCTACACCATCGGCAAGCTGACCGTGGGCCCCACGCTGCGGGTGGCGTTCCGCCCGACCGTGGAGGGTCTGGAACACGTGCCGGAGACCGGCGGCGCGATCTTCGCCGGCAACCACCTCTCGGTGGCCGACGAGTTGTTCCTCGGCACGGTAGTGCCTCGGCACCTGGCGTTCTGGGCCAAGTCGGAATATTTCAACGGCACCGGCGTGAAGGGTGCGATCTCCAAGTTCGTCCTCACCGGCCTGGGTGCGATCCCGGTCGAGCGGGCCGGTGGCCGGGCGGCGCTTTCCGCGTTCGACGCGGCGATCCCGGCGCTCAAGGGCGGTGACCTGGTGGTGGTCTACCCGGAGGGCACCCGCTCGCCGGACGGCAAGCTCTACCGGGGGCGGACCGGCGCCGCACGGCTGGCGATCTCGGCCGGCGTGCCGATCATTCCGGTCGGCATGATCGGCACGGACAAGGCGCAGCCGATCGGTGCCCGGGTGCCCCGTCCGGGCACTGCCAAGATCACCGTGAAGTTCGGCAAGCCGCTGGACTTCACCGGTCGTCCGGACGACCGCACCTCACTCCGGCAGATGACCGACGAGTTGATGAGCGAGATCCAGAAGCTCACCGGCCAGGAGTACGTACCCCGCTACGCGCCGCCGCGCGCTCACCCGGACCCGACCCGCGACGCCTGACCCGGACCGGCCGCACGCGGCCGGTCCGGCTCAGCCCCGCTCGGGCTGGACGATCTGGGCGCGCAGGCTGGCCAGCAGGTCGGCACTGTCGGCGACGGAGAGTCGGGTGAACACGCCGGTAGCGATGCTGCCGTGGTCGACCGACGTGCAGACCACCACGTCACTGCCGTCGGAGCTGCCCACTGCGCACCGTTCGTGCCTGCCCCGTACGCCGGTGTCCACGCTCTCCGGGGTGCTCAGCGCGTACCGGTCGGTGAGCCGGCTGATCTCAGCTTCCGCGTCCGACTCCGGACTCAGCCGGAAGCCGGTGCCGCCGAAGACCGTCACCCGCTTACCGCTCGTCGTCGAGTAGACGCCGGCGAACGTGTCCTCGGCCAACCAGTGCTCCTTGCGTACCTCACCCGCCAACTTCCGGGCGGCCTCCGTGCTGCGGTCGTCCTGCCGCAGGCTGAGGTCGTCCATCTGGACGGGCAGTGTCGCGCGTGCCGGGTACTGCGCCGAGATCGGGAACCCGTAGTAGGCGGGGCAGCCACAGCAACAGGCCAGGGTGAGCAGCAGCAGCCACGGCCAGCGGCGTCGTCGGCGGACCGGGACCGGCACGTACCCCTTGGGGGTCTGCCAACCGGGCGGCGGCGCCGGCGGTGGTGCGGAGCGCTTGCTCCGACGCTGCTTCGGCACCTTGACCGGCGCGGGCGGTGCCATCGGTCGGTTCGGCGGCGTCGGTGCCATCGGTCGGGTCGGCGGGTTCGCCCGGGCGGCCGGCGCGGGCGCAGGCAGCGGCGGCACCGGGTGCCCGGCCTGGGGAGCGGGCGGCCCGGACCACTGCCGGGTGTCCGGCGGCGTCGGGTACGACATCGTCGGGGGCAGCGCGGGCAGTTCGGCGGAGGGCAGCTCCCAACCGCCGGTGTCCACGCCGGCCCACGGGTCGACGGGCGTCTGGTGCTCCGGCGGCCCGAAGGGGACCGGAGGGGCGGGGGTCGGCTCGGCCGACTCACCCCAGGCGGACCGGCGTGGCAACGGCGGCGGCACCGGGGCCGAACCGCTCCACCGGGGTGCCGGGACCTCGGCGGTGGCGGCCGGCTGCGGTGGGTCCGGGATCTCCGCGGTGGCGGCAGGCTTCGGCGGGGCCGGGGCCTCCGCAGTCGAGGCCGCTTCCGGCTGATCCGGGACCTCCGTGTTTGCGGCCGGCTGCGGCTGGTCCAAGGGGTCTGGCTGGTAGGGAGGGACCGTTTTGTCCGAAGGGTCGGGCTGGTCGGGGGTGTCCGGCTGGTCCGGGGGTTCCGGCTTGTTCGGGGGTACGGGTGGGGAGGTCGGCTCGTCGGCGACCACCGGGTCACGCTCCGACTCCGCGCCCGGGGTGCTCCCGTCGGCCGGCCGTGCTCCCGGCTGGGGCTCCGGCATCGCGGCAATCTCCTCTCGCGCCGCACCGAGGTTAGTACCGCGCCGCCACCACCGCCGATCGGGCGTGCGCGCGATAGGCGTCAGGCGAACGCGTACCCTTGGGCATCATGAGTGCCCCGTCCACGACGCCGCGTGCCGCCGCGACCAACTCTCGCGACGACTCCAGCTCGGCGCGTCTGACGCCGCGCCGCGACCTGGAGCCGTCGGTCTGGCCCCAGCTCGAGCCGCTGCTGCCCCAGGTCTCCAAGCCCATCCAGTACGTCGGGGGCGAGCTGGGCGCGGTAACGAAGGACTGGGATGCGGCGACCGTGCGCTGGGCGCTGATGTATCCCGACGCGTACGAGGTGGGCCTGCCCAACCAGGGTGTGCAGATCCTCTACGAGGTGCTCAACGAGCTGCCCGACACCCTCGCCGAGCGGACGTACGCGGTCTGGCCGGACCTGGAGACGCTGATGCGCACGCACGGCGTGCCGCAGTTCACCGTCGACGCGCACCGGGCGGTGCGCGGGTTCGACGTGTTCGGCATCTCCTTCTCCACCGAGCTGGGTTACACCAACATGCTCACCGCGATCGACCTGGCCGGCATCCCGATGCTGGCCGCCGACCGCACCGACGCCGACCCGGTGATCGTGGCCGGCGGGCACGCCGCGTTCAACCCGGAGCCGATCGCCGACTTCATCGACGCCGCGGTGCTCGGTGACGGCGAGGAGGCGGTTCTGGAGATCACCGCGATCGTCCGGGAGTGGAAGGCCGAGGGCTCACCTGGCGGCCGCGACGAGCTGCTGCTGCGGCTGGCCCGCACCGAGAGCGTCTACGTGCCGCGCTTCTACGACGTCGACTACCTGCCGGACGGCCGGATCCAGCGGGTCGTGCCGAACCGGGCCGACGTGCCGTTCCGGGTGCACAAGCGCACGACGATGGACCTGGACGCCTGGCCGTACCCGAAGAAGCCCCTCGTTCCGCTGGCCGAGACGGTGCACGAGCGGTACGCGGTGGAGATCTTCCGGGGCTGCACCCGGGGTTGCCGGTTCTGCCAGGCCGGCATGATCACCCGGCCGGTGCGGGAGCGGTCGATCACCACGGTCGGCCAGATGGTCCGCGAGGGTCTGGAGTTCTCCGGCTTCTCCGAGGTCGGCCTGCTGTCGCTCTCCTCGGCGGACCACTCCGAGATCGGTGACATGTGCTCGGGCCTCGCGCAGCAGTACGAGGGCACGAACGTCTCACTGTCGCTGCCGTCGACCCGGGTGGACGCCTTCAACATCGACCTCGCGCAGGAGCTGTCCAAGAACGGGCGGCGTACCGGCCTGACCTTCGCCCCGGAGGGCGGGTCGGAGCGGATCCGCAAGGTCATCAACAAGATGGTGTCGAAGGAAGACCTGATCCGTACGGTCGTCACCGCGTACACCAACGGCTGGCGGCAGGTGAAGCTCTACTTCATGTGCGGCCTGCCCACCGAGACCGACGAGGACGTCCTCGAGATCGCCGAGATGGCCCACGAGGTGATCCGGGCCGGCCGAGCGGCGACCGGCTCCAAGGACATCCGCTGCACGGTCTCCATCGGCGGGTTCGTGCCGAAGCCGCACACCCCGTTCCAGTGGGCCTCGATGGACCGTCCGGAGGTCATCGACCACCGGCTCAAGATCCTCAAGCAGGCCATCAACGCGGACCGTTCGCTGGGTCGGGCCATCGGCTACCGCTACCACGACGGCGAGCCGTCGCTCATCGAAGGGCTGCTGTCCCGGGGAGACCGTCGGGTCGGCTCGGTGATCCGCAAGGTCTGGGAGAACGGCGGCCGTTTCGACGGGTGGAGCGAGCACTTCTCGTACCAGCGTTGGGTGGACGCGGCGGCCGAGACGCTGCCCGCGTTCGGGGTGGACCTCGACTGGTTCACCACCCGTCAGCGCGACGAGCTGGAGGTCCTGCCCTGGGACCACCTCGACTCGGGCCTGGACAAGGACTGGCTCTGGCAGGACTGGCAGGACTCGGTCAGCGGGTTCGAGCAGGACGACTGCCGCTGGACGCCCTGCTTCGACTGCGGCGTCTGCCCATCGATGGACACCGAGATCCAGATCGGCCCCACCGGCAAGAAGCTGCTGCCGCTCACCCCGCTCGGCGGCAACGGCATGAAGGTCCCGTCCGGCCACTCGCACCCCTGACCGGGTCACCCGCACCGACCTCCCCCGAGATTGGCCGCCATCTGTACCACGTGGTGGTGGCTGGGGCTGCCCCGACTAGGTCAGACTCGATACGCTGCGTCTGACATGGACCGACCCGGCGGGTCGGGGACGGGGGAGGAAGCGCATGGGTAGCATCCCGCCGCCGAGCATCGGCGATCTGCAGGTCAGTGTCGAGGACCTGGACGCCGCCGCGGCGTACGTCGAGCGGCTGAAGCAGTACGTCGACGACACGATCAGCTATGAGATGGAACGCATCAAGGAGCGGATGAAGGGCGACAGCAACAACGCCCAGACCGTTCCGAACGGCACCCCCTTCGGCGCCTACGAGGACGCCCGCATGCAGTGGGCGGCCCTGACCACCTCCACGGGCAACATGGAGGCCCATCTCACGACGCTCTCCCAGAAGCTCGCCGCGCTCAAGGAGGGCACCGAGGAGATCGCCAAGGCGTTCCGCGACACCGAGGCGCGTAACGCCGCCAACGGCAAGGAGATCGAGCGGCTGCTGGAGTCGGCGGCGCCGCCGCCCACCGCAAGCGGCGCACCCACCTACCCGTACACGGCCTGAGGGGGACGTCATGGCTGGAGGAACCTGGGAGCGGTGCGTCCGCGAGGTGACGCTCTCCGCCGACCCGGACACGGTCGGATCGGTCGGGGCTGGCTGGAGCAACCTCTCCAGCGGTCTGCAACAACTGCGGGACGCGCTCGTCGGTCGATCGTTCGTCGGCCCGATCGCGACGGGTCAGGAACGCCCGCACGTCGGCGGCCTGCCCGGGATGCTCGCCGGTTGGAAGGGCAGCGGGGGCGACGCGTACCGCGAGCACCTGGGCAAGATCGGCAAGCAGATCGAGGATCTGATCACCGACGCGACGAACGTCAGTGGCGCGATGACGCGCATCGAGGGCGACATCCGTAAGACGGTCTCCACGATCCCGATCCCGCTGATGGACGACTTCGGGTTCAACGAGTGGAGCCTGCCCAACGGCACCGAGCTCGACGACGCCCGTGACGGCGAGAGCTCGTCGGGGTTCCTCGCCGCCCTGCGAAAGGACTACCAGAGCAACCCCGGGTCGTACGCCGACGGCGCGTTCCGCGACAAGGCCGACGACCTGGAGGCGACCATGAAGGTCGACGGCCAGGCCGGCGACCAGAAGCGGGGCGGCTGGTGGGACACCGGAGCCCACCTGGACAACTGGTACCGGGACAATCAGAACGCGGCGAACACCGCGATGGCGCCGCTGCCCCAGGCGGTCTACACGGAGCGTCCCAAGCTGACAGTGGTCCCGCCGACAGGCATCGGTGATCCTCCGGGCCCGCGTGACGACGAGAACGACATCACGCGTGACACCAGGGTTCCGCCAACCGGGCGACCCGACATCAGCGGCGGCGAGTTCGGTGGGAAGTCCGACATCGGTGGTGGTGGCCCCACGATCGGCAGCCGGCCGCCGGGCATCGGCGACCCGGGCGGCCCGACGTCCACAGTCGACCCGTTCTCCCCGACCAAGCCCGGTGGGATCGGCGATGGCTCGCCCCCCGGCGGCACCGGTCAGCTCACGCCTCCGCCGACCGGCTCCGGCTACCCGGGCAGCGACGCCGACTACACAAGTGGTCTGGCCGGCGCCAGCCCGAGCAGCGTCGGTGGCCTGGGTGGCGGCATCGGCGGCGGTGGTGGAGTCGGCAGCGCCGGCCTCGGTGGCGCCGGCGGCGGGTTCGGTGGCGGCGGTGCCGGCGTCGGCTCGGCCGGCGGGATCGGTGCCGGCGGCGGCCTGGGAGCGGGCGGCGTCGGTGTGGGCGGCATCCCCGGCATGGTGGGCGGCGGCAACGGAAAGCTGCCGCCGATGACGAGCGCCGCGAACGCGCTGCGTACCGCCGCTGCCGCTGGCCCCGGCGGGGCCGGGATGGCGGGTGGCGCGCGTGGTGCCGGTGTCGGCGGTGCCGGAATGATGGGCGGCGGCATGATGGGCGGCGCGGGCGGCGCCGGGCACGGCGGTGGCACCGGCTCCGAGCACTCGTCGTGGTTGACTGAGGACGACGATCCGTGGGGCCCCGGTGACGGTGCGTCCCCGGGTGTCCTTCGATGAGGATGGACGGATGAGGGTGAACGTCGGAAGCCTCCGGTCGGTCGCCGCCTGCCTGCTGGTGGGGTTCCTGGTGGTGGGGGTCGCCCAACCGGCGGCCGCCGCGCCCCGGCGGGCCGAGCAGTGGTATCTGGACGAGCTGCGGATCGACCAGGTGCACAAGGTCTCGACCGGGCGGGGCGTGGTCGTGGCCGTGCTCGACAGTGGCGTCGAGGCCAGCCATCCGGACCTGCGGGGTCAGGTGCTTGCCGGTGCCCGCAGCTACGGTGCCGCCGGGGACGGTCGGGCCGACGAGGACGGGCACGGCACGCACATCGCCGGCATCATCGCGGCGAAGGCCAGTGGCGACGGCGTGGACGGCATCGCTCCCGGCGCGAAGATCCTGCCCATCAAGTTGCGCAAGGGCACCGGAAGCAACAGCGAGGCCGCGGTCGCCCTCGGCATCCGGATGGCCGTCGACGGCGGCGCCAAGGTGATCAACATGTCCTTCGGTGGCCCGGGCATGGCCAGCCCGCAAGAGGCGAGCGCGATCAAGTACGCGCTGGACCATGACGTGGTCGTGGTCGGCTCCGCCGGCAACACCGCCAACGGCAGAAAGACAGTGAGCAGCCCGGCGAATACCCCGGGCGTCATCGCGGTGACCGGGACGACCAAGGGTGGCAAGTTCTGGTCCGGCTCGGTCCGGGGGCCGGAGGCGGTGGTCGCCGCTCCGGGCGACAGCGTCTACAACATCACCAACGAGGCGGGCTACGGCTGGGGCGACGGGACCTCCGATTCCAGCGCGATCGTCTCCGGCCTGGCCGCGCTGATCCGGGCGAAATACCCCGACCTCAGCGCTCCGAGCGTGATCAACCGGATCATCCGGACCGCGCGGGATGCCGGCCCGTCCGGGCGAGATCCGCAGTACGGCTTCGGGGTGATCGACCCGATGAAGGCGCTGACCGCGAACGTGCCGCCGGTCACCAGCAACCCGCTGCTCGGCCCGGCCGCCGCGACCGATCCGGACCCGGCCAGCACCGGCGGCCCGGCCCGTACCGGGGGTGCGGACGAGGAGTTCGACGTCACCCAGCACGGCGACCGTGGTGGTCCCACCGACCAGCAGGTCATGGTGGTGGGCATCGGCATCGCCGTGGTGCTGGTGTTGTTGCTGGGGCTCGCGGTGTTCCTCGTCTGGAACCGCCGTCGGTACCGGCGGGAGGCAGCTCAGGCCGCCAACATCCCGGACGAGGTGCTCGACCGCGTGGCGGCCAGCGCGTACCCGTCCGCCGACACGGACTACGCCCCGCCGGCGGGCTACCCGCCGCCACCCGGTCACGGCCCGCCGTCCGGCTACGGTCCTCCATCCGGTTATGGTCCGCCGTCTGGTTACGGCCCGCCGGGCGGTCCGCCGCCTGCGCCGCCGAGGGAGCGGTAACCGGGCTCTGATCGTGGTGGCCGGCCGGTAACCCTTCGGGTCGCCGGCCGGCCATCAGGCTTTTCGGCGGGCCGTCCCGCCCCGCATGACCGTTTCATGCCGGTCTGCCGTGGCAATTCGAGCGCCCCGGCTGCGTACCGTCACGAGCCCTGCGCCAGGATGGGTGAACACGCAGGTACACCCGAGGAGCCCACGATCGCCAGAAAGCCTCAACCCGAGGGCGGCCAGGCACCGGTCGTCCAGCGCGTCCGCATCC
The DNA here is from genome assembly GCF_040649995.1 of Micromonospora sp. NPDC048835. NCBI lineage: Bacteria > Bacillati > Actinomycetota > Actinomycetes > Micromonosporales > Micromonosporaceae > Micromonospora > Micromonospora sp. NPDC048835. The sequence continues at coordinate 23,602 of NZ_JBEZGM010000041.1, forward strand.
GGTACGCCAAGCGCGGACCGCTGCGATTCACCTCGCACCGGGACTTCGCCCGGGCGTTCGAGCGCGCGCTACGCCGGGCCGCTGTGCCGGTCGCCTTCTCCCAGGGTTTCCACCCGCACCCGAAGATCTCCTACGCCAGCGCCGCGCCCACCGGGGTGGCGAGCGAGGCGGAGTACCTGGAGATCGCCCTACAGGCTCCGGTCGACCCGGTGGCGCTGCGGGCCGCGTTGGACGCCGCGCTCTCGCCTGGGCTGGACGTGCTGGACGCGGTAATCGCCGAGGGGGGCAACCTGCCGGACCGGATCCAGGCGTCGCACTGGCACATCGAGTTGCCCGAGGTCGACACCGAGGTGCTGCGCGCCGCGGTGGACGCCTTCGTCGCGGCCCAGGAGGTGCTGGTCGAACGGATGACCAAGCAGGGCCGACGCACCTTCGACGCCCGCGCGGCCGTGATGTCGATCGATGTCCAGTCGCCTACGCCGACGCCTTCCGGGGCGCCGGCCGTACCGTGTGCGATACTCGAACTGGTCGTGCGGCAGGTCACCCCGTCCGTACGGCCCGATGACGTCCTTTCCGGCCTCCGCGTGGTGGCCGACCTGGAGCCGCCGGTTTCGCCGAGGGTGACCCGGCTGGCTCAGGGCACGCTGACCGCGCAGGGTGCGATCGTGGATCCGTTGGATGCGGACCGCGACGGGGCAGCCATCGTTGGGCACTGACCGACGGTCCGTGCTCTGGCAGGCAGACTTCGGCGGTCGCGCACCACGCGTGCCCGGCGGAAACACTTTTGCGGCGACCCTGCGTGGCAGCGCTCACCCGCGCCCGGGGTAGCCAGAACTGGAGAACGTCCATGCTCGAGAACGAGCCCGAGGGCGGCGAACGGACCGGTTCACAGCCGGCCGGTGAAATTGCCGACCAGAGCAGCACGGCCGACGGCGCCGCCGTCGAGTCTCCCACCACCGCGGTCGGTTCGGCCCCGGTGGAACCGGCCGGCGCGCAGAGCGCTGCCGGTGAGGCCGCCGAGCCGGCCGCGCCGGTGCGGCGCGCCCGGGCGACCCGGCGTCGGGCCGCCCCGCTCAACCAGCCGGAGCAGGTCGATGCCCCGGTCGAGGCGTCCACGGGTGGGGCCGGCAACGTCGAGTCACCGCAGGCGGAGGTCTTCGCGCCGGTCTCGGGCGACCTGGAGGTCGCCCCGAAGACCCCTCGGCGCCGCCGCAAGGCCACCCCCGTCGAGACGACCGCCGAGGAGCCGCTGGTCGCCGCCTCCGCGGAGGCGGCCTCGGCCGAGGTGGTTCCTCCGGTCAAGGTGACCCGCACCCGGCGCAAGAAGGCCACTCCGGCTGCCGTCGAGGAGCCGCCCGCCACCGAGCAGCCGGTCGCCGTCGACGAGGTGCCCGCCGTCGAGGAGCCGGCCGCCGTCGACGAGCAGCCAGCCGTCGACGAGCCGGTCGTCGAGGAGCCGGTCGTCGCCGAGGAGCCGGCGGAGTCCGACCTGCGCGAGGCCGAGGCCGAGTTGAACGACTCGGAAGCCCTCCCCAGCGTGTCCGCGGCCGAGTTGGCCTGGACCAGCGGCGCGCAGGAGCGTTCCGGGGAGGTGCCACCCGGCGTCGCTGTTCCGGGTGTGCCGGCTGAGCCGAGCGAGTCGGCCGAGGTCGAGCCGGCGCAGCCGCGTACCCGTCGTCGGAGGGCCGCGCTCTCGGCGCCCACCGTGCTGTTCATGGCACCCCAGCCGGACGCCGTGCCGGTGACCCGACCGGTGGAGCCCGCCGTGGCCGCCGAGGAGCCGGCCGTCGAGGAGGCGCCCGAGCCGTCCCGCCGCCGTCGGCGTGGTCGCCGCGACGTCGAGCCGGTGGAGCCCGTTGAGGCGATCGAGGCTGAAGAGGAGCCGACCGAGGAGGCCGACGAGGCCACCGAGGCGGACGAGGACGACGAGGACAGCGCCGCCGCGCGCCGCCGCCGCCGGCGTGGTCGCCGGGGCCGTGGCCGGGGCAAGGGCGGTGCCGACGACGCCGACGACGAGGATTCCGAGGAGGCGGCGCAGGCCGACGAGGAAGAGACCGCCGAGACCGAGGCCGAGGGCGACGAGGACGAGGAGTCCGAGGGCGGGGATGGCCTGACCCGTCGCCGTCGTCGCCGCCGTCGTCGTGGGGCCAGTGACACCGAGGGCGCGACGGACGACGGCGTGCCGACCGTGGTGAAGATCCGCGAGCCGCGCCGGACCGTCGACGAGGTGCAGGGGGTGTCCGGCTCGACCCGGCTGGAGGCCAAGCGCCAGCGTCGCCGGGACGGCCGGGAGCAGCGTCGTACCCGCCCACCGATCCTCAGTGAGTCGGAGTTCCTGGCGCGCCGGGAGGCCGTCGACCGGGTGATGGCGGTCCGCCAGCGCGGTGACCGCACCCAGATCGCCGTCCTCGAGGACGGCGTGCTCGTCGAGCACTACGTCACCCGCAACTCCTCCGGGACGATGGCCGGCAACGTGTACCTGGGCAAGGTGCAGAACGTGCTGCCGAGCATGGAGGCCGCGTTCGTCGACGTCGGTCGGGGCCGCAACGCGGTGCTGTACGCCGGTGAGGTCAACTGGGACACCTCCGGGCTGGAGGGGCGGGCCCGCTCGATCGAGCAGGCGCTGCGCTCCGGCGACTCGGTGCTGGTCCAGGTCACCAAGGACCCGATCGGGCACAAGGGCGCGCGGCTGACCAGCCACATCGCGCTCTCCGGCCGGCACCTGGTCTACGTGCCCAACGGCAACGCCTCCGGGATCAGCCGCAAACTGCCGGACAACGAGCGCAAGCGGCTGCGGGACGTGCTCAAGAAGCTGGTCCCGGACGGCGCGGGCGTGATCGTCCGGACGGCCGCCGAGGGTGCCACCGAGGACGAGCTGGCCCGCGACGTCAAGCGGCTCCAGGCGCAGTGGGAGGACATCCAGGCGAAGGCCGCCGAGGGTGGCGCTCCGGTGCTGCTCTACGGGGAGCCCGACCTGGTCATCCGGGTGGTCCGGGACCTCTTCAACGAGGACTTCCGCGAGCTGGTGATCGAGGGCGAGCAGTCGTACGACATGGTCGAGTCGTACCTGTCGCACGTCTCCCCGGACCTCGTCGACCGGGTGCGCCGGCACGTCGGCACGAGCGACGTCTTCGCCGAGTACCGGATCGACGAGCAGATCATCAAGGGCCTGGACCGGAAGGTCTTCCTGCCCTCCGGCGGCTCGCTGGTGATCGACCGCACCGAGGCGATGACTGTCGTCGACGTCAACACCGGCAAGTACACCGGCTCCGGGGGCAACCTGGAGGAGACCGTCACCCGCAACAACCTGGAGGCGGCGGAGGAGATCGTCCGTCAGCTCCGGTTGCGTGACATCGGCGGCATCGTGGTGATCGACTTCATCGACATGGTGTTGGAGTCGAACCGCGAGCTGGTGCTGCGCCGGCTCACCGAGTGCCTGGGCCGGGACCGCACCAAGCACCAGGTCACCGAGATCACCTCACTCGGCCTGGTGCAGATGACCCGTAAGCGGATCGGCGCCGGCCTGCTGGAGGCGTTCAGCGAGACCTGCGAGTGCTGCAAGGGCCGGGGTGTGGTCGTGCACACCGAGCCGGTCCCGGAGAAGCAGCGCCCCGCTGGTGCGGGTGAGAAGGTCAAGGCGGTCGCCTCGGCGGTGGCTCCCGCTCCGGCGGCCGAGCAGGGGGCCACGTCGTCCCGGCGCCGGGCACGCAAGAGCGCCCCGGCCGAGCGGACCGTGGTCGAGGTCGTCGACACCGACTCCACCCCCGAACCGGACGCCGACTACCAGGACACCATGGGCTACGACCTGTCCCGCTACGAGACGGACACCGCTGCCGCGCCGGCGGTCGCCGACGCGCAGCAGGGTGAGTCGGCTCGGCTGGCGGCGGCGGACGACCCGGACGCGCTCGCTGACGGTGAGGGCGACGAGGAGACCACCGAGGGCGGCGGCGGCCGTCGCCGGTCGCGTCGCGGTGGCGCCCGTCGGCGGACCCGCCCCTGAGCGCCTGACCGGCCACGTGTTTGACGAGGTCCCTCTCCCGGCAAAGTGACGGGGGAGGGACCTCGTCGTGGTGGCCACCCGGCCCACGATCGGCCGTCCAGGTCAGGAGAAGAAGATGCGCCGTCTGCTCGCCGTCACCGCGCTGCTCACCCTGCTCACCGGCGCAGCCGGCTGCGCCACCGGCGGTCCCGCCGGTGCGACCGCCGGTACCCCTTCGGGTCCGACCGGCAGCCCGGCAAGCGGTGGTGTGGCGGGTGGCAACGCCGTCCAGGTCTGCACCGCCGCGCAGGAGGCCAGCACCACTGCCGTCCGGACGTACGTGGCGGCGCTGGGCCAGATGCTCGCGTCGGTGGGCGCCGGGGACAGCCGTACGGCCGAAGCCGCCCGGGGGCGGGCCGAGGCGGCGCTTGCCGACTGGCGGACCGCGCTGCGGGAGCAGTCCGGTCGGACCGACGATCCGCAGCTCAAGACGTTGCTCACCGACCTCGGGACGGAAGTCTCCGCGCTCGGTGCCGACGTCGAGTCGATCGACGAGACCGAACTCGACCGGCTCCAGCAGCGCCTCGACCAGGTCTGCGCGCGCTGACCAGGGCGGGCCGGTTTGGGGTCCGGGCCGGCAATGGCGTACTCTTGCCTGCGGCCCACCTTTGGTGTGCCGAGTTCCCGTGTGCCCGCGCCGCCGTGCACTACTACCCGGCGAGCCGCCGCGGGAACGCCCGCCAGCAGCCTCAACGACAGGGAGTCCGCCTCCGATGTACGCGATCGTCAAGACCGGCGGCAAGCAGTACAAGGTCGCCGAGGGCGACGTGATCGAGGTCGAGAAGCTCACCGGTGCCCCCGGTGACGCGGTGAAGCTCACCGCGGTGCTCCTCGTCGACGGTGACGACCTGGTGACCGACGCGGCGAAGCTTGCCGAGGTCGCGGTGTCCGGCGAGATCGCCGCGCACACCAAGGGCCCGAAGATCCGGATCCACAAGTTCAAGAACAAGACTGGCTACCACAAGCGCCAGGGTCACCGTCAGCCGTTGACCCAGGTCAAGGTGACCGGCATCTCCAGCGGGAAGTAGGTCGTCCTCCAATGGCTCACAAAAAGGGTGCGTCCAGCTCGCGTAACGGTCGTGACTCCGCGGCCCAGCGACTCGGCGTGAAGCGCTTCGGTGGTCAGGTCGTCAGCGCCGGTGAGATCATCATCCGGCAGCGTGGCACCAAGTTCCACCCCGGTGACCTGGTCGGCCGTGGCGGCGACGACACGCTGTTCGCGCTGTCCGCCGGTGCGGTCCTGTTCGGCACCAAGCGCGGTCGCAAGACCGTCAGCATCGTTCCGCAGCAGTAGCTCTCGGGCTAAGCGGGCCGCGGACCTCCGGGTCCCGGCCCGCTTAGCTTTTTTCGAAGTGCGGGGTCGGACCTCGCTGGAAGGATTGACGCCGTGGCAACGTTCGTTGACCGGGTCGTTCTGCATCTGCAGTCCGGCGATGGTGGGCACGGCTGTGTCTCGATCCACCGTGAGAAGTTCAAGCCGTTCGGCGGCCCGGACGGCGGCAACGGCGGGCACGGCGGCAGCGTGTCCCTGGTGGTCGACCCGCAGGTGACCACGCTGCTCGACTTCCACTTCCACCCGCACGTGAAGGCCGACAGCGGCAAGGGCGGCGCCGGCTCGAACCGGGACGGGGCCAACGGCCACAACCTGGTGCTCAAGGTGCCCAACGGCACCGTGGTGCAGACCAGCGACGGCACCGTGCTGGCCGACATGGTCGGCGCCGGCACCACCTTCGAGGTCGCCCGCGGCGGGCGCGGCGGTCGGGGCAACGCCTCGCTGGCCAACGCCAAGCGCAAGGCTCCCGGTTTCGCCGAGTTGGGGGAGCCCGGCGACCAGCTCGACATCGTGCTGGAGCTGAAGAGCGTCGCCGATGTGGGCCTGGTCGGCTTCCCGTCCGCAGGCAAGTCGTCGCTGATCTCGGTGATCTCCGCTGCGAAGCCGAAGATCGCCGACTACCCGTTCACCACCCTGGTGCCCAACCTCGGCGTGGTCCGGGTGGACAACCACACCTTCACCGTCGCGGACGTCCCGGGCCTGATCCCCGGCGCGGCCACCGGTAAGGGGCTGGGCCTGGAGTTCCTCCGGCACATCGAGCGCTGCGCGGTGCTGGTGCACGTCATCGACTCGGCGACCCTGGAGCCCGGCCGCGACCCGGTGGCCGACATCGACGCCATCGAGGCCGAGCTGAGCCAGTACGGCGGTCTGGCCGACCGGCCGAGGCTCGTCGCCGTCAACAAGGTCGACGTGCCGGACGGCCGGGACCTCGCCGAGATCGTGCGCCCCGACCTGGAGGAGCGCGGTTACCGGGTGTTCGAGGTTTCCGCGGCCACCCGGGAGGGGCTCAAGGAGCTGACCTACGCGATGGCCGAGCTGGTCGAGGCGGAGCGTAACGCCGCGCCGCCCGCCGAGCCGACCCGGATCGTGATCCGCCCGATGGCCGTGGACGACGCCGGGTTCACCATCACGGCCGAGGACGATGGCTCGTTCACCGTTCGCGGTGCCCGTCCGGAGCGGTGGGTCAAGCAGACCAACTTCGACAACGACGAGGCGGTCGGCTACCTCGCTGACCGGCTGGCCCGGCTCGGGGTGGAGGACAAGCTGGCCAAGGCCGGAGCGCAGCCCGGTGACCTGGTCCGGATCGGCGCCCGGGAGTTCGACTGGCAGCCGACACTCTTCGCCGGTGTGGAGTTCGTACCCGGCAACCGGGGCACCGACGTCCGCCTGGAGGAGCAGTCGAACCGGGCCTCCGCGGCAGACCGACTCGCCGCCCGCAAGGCTCGTCGGGTGCGGTCCGAGGACGAGGTGGGCGCGGACGCGTCCGACGACATCGACGAGGACGACGCCGAGTAGTTCGTTGCGCTCCGTGACGGGGTTGATTTCCGGAAACCTCCGCGCAATCCGCGCGTCCTAGCATCGGGTGATGCTCATCGAGTCCCGGCCTGCCATCGATCCGGAGATCGCCGCCATGCTCACGGCGCAGCAGCGTGAGCTGCGCGAGGCCGACGGTGGGTTGGACGGGCAGGTCTTCGTCCCCCACGACGACGTGCGCTACCTGGCGGTCGTGGTCAACGGTCGGGCGGTCGCCTGCGGTGGGTTCCAGGCGCTCGACGCCGAGACCGGCGAGGTCAAGCGGATGTACGTCCGGCCCGCGTTCCGGGGGCGGGGGATCGGCCGTCAGTTGCTCGCCGCGCTTGAGGAGTGCGCTTTCCGGCAGGGACACTCGGTGGTCTGCCTGGAGACCGGCACCTACCTGCCGGCTGCGATCGCCCTGTACACCTCGTGCGGCTATCAGCAGATCCCGGTGTACGGGGAGTACGTGGGCAACCCGTACAGCGTCTGTTTCGCCAAGCGGCTGCCGGTCGCGGCCTGACGGTCGGCGGCGCGACCGGGTCGCCGCCCGGTCAGGCGCCGGTCAGTGCCGGCTGGCGGGGTTGTCCAGGCGTCCGCCGGTGCCTGCCTGGTTCGACAGCAGCAACCCGAGCGCGAGCATCCCGAAGCCGAGCGCGAGGTGCAGCCAGTTGTCGGCGTCGTTGACCGGCAGGATGTTCGCCCCGCCCTCCGGGTTGATGGCCTCGATCGCCAGGCCGTACAGCCAGAGCGCGAGGTAGATCGCACCGCCGGCGGCCAGGAACACGCGGGCGCCGGCGACGCTGCGGGCCAGCAGCAGGCCCACCAGCCCGAAGAGCAGGTGCACCACGTTGTGCAGGATCGACACCTGGAACAGCCCGAGCAGGCGGGCGTCCGAGTGGTGCCCGGCGAAGCGCAGCTCACCGTAGTCGGTGGTGATGCCGGGAATGAAGCCGAGGACGCCGATCAGCAGGAAGACCCCGGCCACGGCGAGTGCGGCCAACTGGACCCGGGGTCGGGGGCGGGCCACTCGGCCGCCCCGTGCGTCTCGTGCCATCCGCTGCCCCCTCCGTGGATCTGCCGGCCTTCGCGAACCTCACTGTCCGCAGCGGCGACGTGACGCAGCCCGACGATCCTCCATTTTGAAGTCCATTCGGTGGGCCGCGCAGATAAATGCACGAAGAGGTATGGAAGCCAAAACGCAGGGTAGGTCAATGGTCAGCGGCGGCGGAAACGCGACCGCATCCCCCCAGCACAACCGCGACGACTTTCCGAGCGGAAGGGAAGCCATGACTTACGATCTTTCACCCACGTCTTCCACGTACGGGCAGGAGTCGGCAAACGGCGGCGGCGTTCGCGACCAGGCCCGCCAGGTCGGTTCCGAGGCCGCCCACGCCGGTGGCGCGGTCGCCCAGACGGCCAAGGAGCAGGGCACCGAGGTAGGCCGGGAGGCCGCCCGGCAGGCCCGCAACCTGTACGGCGAGGCCCGCAGCCAGCTCGCCAGCCAGACCGGTGAGCAGCAGCGACGAGCCGCGGGTGGGCTGCGTTCGCTTGCCGACGAGATGCGCTCGATGGCCGAGCAGGGGGGTCAGGCCGGCCCGGTGACCGAGCTGGCCCGCCAGGCCGCCGACCGGGTGCAGGGCGTGGCCGGTTGGCTCGAGCAGCGCGAGCCCGGCGACCTCGTCACCGAGGTACGCGACTACGCGCGGCGTAACCCGGGCACCTTCCTGGTGGGCGCGGCGGTCCTCGGTGTGCTTGCCGGTCGGCTGACCCGGGGCATCTCGGCCGCCGGTGACGACTCCGGCAACGGTTCCTCGGGTTACCGGGGCGCGGGGGCGTACGACCCGGAGCAGACCGCGGTGATTCCGACGCCGCCGCCGGCGCCCCGCGCGGTGCCGGACGCCGTCCCGCCTGGCGGTTACCTCGACCCGACCCCCGGTACGCACACCCCGCCGACGTCCGGTGGCTACCCGGCCCAGACGCCCGGCACCTACGCCGACCCGGAGCCCGGCACCTACGCCGAGCCCACCCGGGGTGACTACCCGGAGCACTCCGGCACCGGTCAGCCGCTGCCGCCGGTGACCCAGACCGACCCGCTGCCGGGCGTGCCGTCCAGCGGCAGCCCGCGTCCGTGAGCCGCCGAGTCATCCGAAGGGAGGCGACGGCATGAGCATGCCGACGCAGGGGTCCGGACTGGACTCCGGTTACCACCCCGACGGGGGCGCCCCGCACACCGCGGCGGAGGTCAAGGGCAGCTCGCTCGGTGACCTGATGCGTCAGGTCACCACCGACCTGTCGACGCTCATGCGTCAGGAGGTCGAGCTGGCCAAGGCGGAGATCCGCCAGGAGGGCAGGAAGGCGGGCAAGGCCGCGGGCCTCTTCGGCGGTGCCGGTTTCGGCGGCTACATGGTGGCGCTCTTCGTGTCGATCGCCGTGTGGCAGCTCCTGGACAACGTCATGGATTCCGGCCTGGCCGCGCTGATCGTGGCCGTGCTCTGGGCCGCGGTCGCCGCGGTCCTCTACTCGATGGCCAAGAAGAACGCCCAGAACGTACGCGGGCTCAAGCAGACGAACGACAGCGTGCAGCGGATCCCCGACGCGCTCAAGCCGCACCCGGAGGGAGTCACCCGATGAGCACCGATCCCGACCAGATCCGCCGGGAGATCGAAGCTACCCGCAACAGTCTCAGCTCCGACGTGGATGCGCTGGCGTACAAGGTAAGCCCCAGCCGCATCGTCGACGACCGCAAGCAGCGGGCCCGCTCCGCTCTGCAGAATGTGAGGGACAAGGTCATGGGAACCGCGTCCGACCTCGGTCACGGCACCGGCCAGGCCGCCCACTCGGTGGGTGACCGCGCCTCGTCGGCGGCCTCAAGCGTCAGCGACGCCGCGCACTCGGCGGCGACCACCGTCAGCGACGCGGCGCACAGCGCCCCGCGGGTGATCCGGCAGAAGTCCCAGGGCAACCCTCTCGCCGCCGGCCTGATCGCGTTCGGGGTCGGCTGGCTGGCCTCGTCGCTGATCCCGGCGTCCCGCCGCGAGCAGGAGGCCGCCGCGCAGGTGAAGGCGAAGGTCAGTGAGCACAGCGGGGCGGTGAAGGAGAAGCTGAGCGAGGTGGCCAGCGAGTTGCGTGAGCCGGCCCAGCAGGCCGCCGAGTCGGTGAGGTCCACCGCCCAGGACGCCGTGCACGCGGTCAAGGACGACACGAAGTCCGCCGCCCACCACGTCAAGGACCACGCCACCTCCTGACCACGCCACCCCGAACCACAACGCGACAGCTCGCGGCCACCCGCAAGGTGCCCGCGAGCTGTCACGCTCCCACCCCCGTACCCCGCGATCTTGCAGTTAGGGTTGCGGGTTTGTCGTTTTCTGGGGGTTATGTCCGCACAGGAAGTGCAAGATCGCGCGGGTCTGGGGGGTGGGGGTGGCGGCGTGGCGGATTCGGGTGTCGCCGTAGCGGACGCCGCCGAACAGGGCGCGTCGGGCGACCGCCAGCCAGCCGCACACCCCGCGTTCGAGCAGCCACAGCGGGGCCGCCAGGGCCGTGGTCGGCGGGAACACGAGGCGTCCGTTGGCGCGGCGGCGACCCGTCTCGGCCACTGCGACGACGCCGGCCACCGCGCCGAGCAGCAGCCCACCTCGACGCGACGCGACCGCCGCCGCCAGCGCCGGCAGCACCGCGAGCGCGGTCAGCAGGCGGGCCGGCTGCGCCAGGTCGTCGTACGCCTGGCGGACCCGTTGACCGCGGAAGTGCGCGGCGTCCGGCGGCAGCCGGCGGACGTACAGCCAGGCCGGAGTGGCCTCGGTGCCACCGTGGGCGCGTACGGTTCGGATCAGCTCCAGGTTCTCGAAGAGCACATCCGGGTCGTACCCACCCATGGCGAGGAAGGTGCTGCGCCGCACGGCGAGAGTGCCCGGGTAGTCCGCCCCGAGCGCCCGGTTGAGCAGCGTGCGGCCGGTGTCCCACCAGGCGTGCCAGGGCAACGGGTCGAAGTAGTTCTGGGGTCGTACCAGATCGGCCCGGCCCAGCAGCCGGTGCACCGCGGTCAGCGCGGCCTCGTCGTACCTGACGTCGTCGTCGGCGATCACCACCTGCTCGTGGACCGCCGCGCGCACCCCGGTGCGTACCCCGATCACCTTGCCGTTGAGCCCACGCACGCCCGGGTCCGGTGGGACGTGCCGGACCAGCCCTCGCCACGCCTCGGCGTGCCGCGCGTAGCGGTCAGCCGGTGAGCCGTCGACCACGAGCACGTCGACCCGGTCGCCGAGCCAGCGCAGGTAGTCGGTCAACTGGGCCAGCCCCACGTCGGTGTGCCAGCGCAGCGGCAGCACGTACGTCATCGGTAGGCGGGTTGGCGCGGCGGCGGTCCGCCGTGCCCCCTCGGCACCTCGGCCATGCACGGTCGTCGCCCCGGTCACGAGGTGCCGCGGACGTTGGTGAGGGTCAGGCCCAGCGGCGGCAGCGCGGGCATCCGGTGCAGGTCCAGCGCCAGGTTCTGGACGGGAACGTCGTAGCGCATGGCGGCGGTCAGGTTGGTGACGGCCCGCTTCATCAGGTCGATGGTGATCCACTCACCGGCGCAGCGGTGCCCGGCCCAGTGGTCGCCGCCGCCCTGCGGCACCAGCGCGAAGGGGTCCACCCGGTGGCCGGCGAACCGCTCGGGACGGAACAGCTCCGGCTCGGGCCAGAGCGTCGGGTGGTGGTTGGTGCCGTAGAGGTCGAGCAGCACCCGCCGGCCTCTCGGGAAGTGGTGGCCCTGCCAGTCGAAGGACCGACGGACCCGGGCCGCCGCCATCGGAAAGAACGGGTAGTAGCGGCGTACCTCCTGGACGAAGTGCTCGGTGGCCTCGTCGTCGTCGCGGACCCGATCCCGCCAGCCCGGATGGTCGTGCAGGGCGAGGGCGGCGAAGGCGATGTACTGGTCGACGGCGACCACCGGGCGCAGTACGTTGAGCAGCTCCACCGCCGCGACCCGCCGGGGGAGGAGGTCGCCGCGCCCGTCCCGGTGTTCCGCGATCACGGCCAACGCGCTTCCCGCCGGCGCCGGGGTGAGACCGACCCGGGTCCGTTCGACGAGGTCGGCGAGCCAGCGTTCGGCGCGGTACCGGGCGAGTCGTCCCCGCCAGTGCCGGGGGCCGACCACCGCCGGGGCCTCGATCATGGCGTGCAGCTCGACGGCGCGACGCTCGACCTGCGACGCGGGCAGCGGCACCCCGGCCCAGGCGCAGACCACCCGGGTCAGCAACCGACCCAGCTCGGCGTAGAGCGACACCGGGCCGGCACCCTCCCAGGCGCTGGTCCGGGTACGCCACTCGTCGTCGAAGAGCTGGCCGAGCTGTCGGATCGCGGCCGGTGTCATGATCGACATGAACATGGCCTTGCGGTCGGCGTGCTCCGGCCCGTCCAGCCCCTGCACCCCACCCCGACCGGTCAGGGTCCGCTGCACCCGCAGCGGCATCGCGGTGGCGCGTTGGAAGCGGTCGTTGTCGTAGAACAGCTCCGCCGCCGGCCGGCCGCGCAGGCAGATGGTCGGGGCGAGCAGGATCCGGGTCCGGAAGATGTCGCTGCCGTACCGCTCGCAGCGCTCGCCGATGAACCGGTAACCGGCGCGGAGCAGCGCGAGCGTGCTGTCCGGGCTGCGGTCGGCCGGCATGGTCGCCATCGGGTCTCCTCACGCGCGGGGCGGTGGTCGCCGCCGGCCCGCTGCGTCTACCCCGGTGGTCGTCGCTGAATCCCCCGCGTCGGCGGTGTGCCGGCTGGCCCCTCCCAGGGGCGGCGGAACCTGGTTTGCTGCTTGTGGGTCGACCACGGGGAGGGCGGATGCGCGACAACAGATCGCCGCACTGGCGGCAGCGGCGAGCGGCCGAGGCACTGGGCGGGGGCCGCGACGGGCGGTCCCTGATCGGGCCGCCCCGGCGGCCCACCCGTCCGCACCGTTTCTTCACCGTGCACCTGGGCTTCACCGCGCCCGGCGCGGCCGAGGCGCGCGAGCTGGCCGTGGCGTACGCGGAGGCGCTGAGCCTGCTCCGCTCGGAGGTGGCGCTCGGGGCGGCCGCGCTGTCCCCGGCGGACGCCTGGCAGCGGGCCGAGCGGCTGTTCTGCGGCGCGGTCGGCCCGGACGGCGAGCGCTGCGTCGACGTGCACGACCATCCCGGCTTCCACCACGCCCCGGGCCCCGGCGGCCTCGGTTGGGGCGACGGCGATGGTTGACCGGCAGCCCCGCCCGAGGGCGCTTCGGTCAGCCCGCCGACGTGGCCGTGCCGGTGTCCCGACCACGGGCACCGGCACGGCGATCCCACACCGACGGCTCGGCGAGTCAGTCCAGGTCGAACTCGCCGTCCTGCGCGCCGGCCACGAAGGCGTCCCATTCGGCCTGGGTGAAGACCAGCACCGGTCCGTCCGGCTCGGCCGAGTTACGCATCCCGATCAGGTCGTCGACGAAGGCGACCTCGACGGCGCTGTCGGAGGTGTCCCCCTCGGCCCGCTGCCAGACCGCCCGAGAGAGATCGAAGTCGCCCTTGGGGTGTTGCGTCATGGTTCTTTCCTCCAGTGCCGAGGGTCGAGGTGGTGGCCGGGTGCCGAATCCCCATCGGGCAGGATAAGCGGATGCCGAGCCTGACCCGTGTAGAGGCGACCGCGCGTGGCGCGGCGATTACTGTCGAGTCCTATCAGGTGGACCTCGACCTGACCGGTGACGGCGACGTGTTCCGCTCCCGTGTCGAGATCCGCTTCCGGGCCACCGCCGGGGCCTCGACCTTCGCCGAGGTCAAGCCCGCGGCACTTCTCGGTGTACGCCTCAACGACCGCGACCTCGATCCCGGCCTGCTCACCGACAACCGGCTGCCGCTCGACGATCTGGCCGCCGAGAACACGCTCGTCGTCGAGGCCGAGATGGCGTACTCCCGGACGGGGGAGGGGATGCACCGCTTCGTCGACCCGGCCGACGGCGAGACCTACCTCTACGCCATGTCCTTCCTCGACAACGCGCAGCGCATCTTCGCCGCCTTCGACCAGCCCGACCTCAAGGCTCCGTTCACCCTCTCGGTCACCGCGCCGCCGCAGTGGATCGTCGCCGGCAACGCCGAGCCGACCGCCAACCCGGCCCCCGGGCGCTGGGAGTTCGCCCCGAGCGCACCGCTTGCCACGTACCTCTTCTCGCTGATCGCCGGCCCGTACCACGTACGGCGGGCCGAGCACGACGGCGTGCCGCTGGGCATCTACTGCCGCCGGTCGCTCGCCGAGCACCTCGACGCCGACGCCGACGAGATCTTCACCGTCACCCGGCAGTGCCTCGACCAGTTCCATCAGCTCTTCACCGAGCGCTACCCGTTCGGCAAGTACGACCAGGCGTTCGTGCCGGAGTTCAACGCCGGGGCGATGGAGAACCCAGGCATCGTCACCTTCCGGGACGACTACGTGTTCCGTTCGGCGGTCACCGACACCGAGCGCGAGCAGCGGGCCACCACCATCGCCCACGAGATGGCGCACATGTGGTTCGGTGACCTGGTCACCATGCGCTGGTGGGACGACCTGTGGCTGAACGAGTCCTTCGCGGAGTACCTGGGCACCCGGGTCACCGCCGAGGCGACCCGCTTCGACCAGGCCTGGACCACGTTCGCGATGCGCCGTAAGGCCTGGGGCTACGCCGCCGACCAGCGCCCCTCCACCCACCCGGTCGCTCCGCCGGAGGTGGCCGACGCCGACGAGGGCCTGCTCAACTTCGACGGCATCTCGTACGCCAAGGGCGCCAGCGTGCTGCGGCAGCTGGTCGCGTGGCTCGGTGACGACGCGTTCCTCGCCGGCCTGAACGCGCACTTCGCCGCACACCGCTTCGGCAATGCCACCCTCGCCGACCTGCTGGCCAGCCTAGCCGCCAGCAGCGGCCGGGACCTGTCCGACTGGGCGGAGCTGTGGTTGCGCCAACCGCAGGTCAACACGCTGCGTGCCGAGGTCACCGTGGACGCTCGGGGCCGCTACACCGAGGTGGCAGTGGTGCAGACCGCGCCCGAGTCGTACCCGGTGTTGCGCCCACACCGGGTCGGCGTGGGCCGTTACTCGACTGACGGCACCGGGCAGCGTGACGAGGTGGACATCGACCCGGTCGCCGACGGGGGGCGGACGGTGCTCGCTGCGCTGACCGGGGAGCCGGCGGCCCGGCTGCTGCTGCTCAACGACGGTGACCTCACGTTCGCCAAGGTGCGACTCGACCCGGCATCGGCGGACGCCGTCCCGCACCTGCTGCCCAATCTGGCCGATCCGCTGGCCCGGGCGGTGCTCTGGCGTGAGGCACTGGACGCGACGACCGACGGCGAGCGGCCGGTCACCGGTCTCGTCGAGCTGATGGTCGCCGCGCTGCCCAGCGAGACCGAGGTGATCATCGCGGAGGACGTGCTGACGCTCAGCCGGTCCCTGGTCGACCGCTACCTCGACCCGCTCTCCCGATCCGCCGCGCTGGCCCGGGTCGCGGGGGCGTGTCGGCGGCTGCTCGACGGCGCGCCGGCCGGGGAGTCGTTGCAGCTCGCCGCCGCGCGGGCCTGGATCGTCTCGACCACCGACGCGGATCTGCTCGTCGGCTGGCTCGCCGGCCGCGACGTGCCGACCGGGCTGAAGGTCGACGCTGAGCTGCGCTGGGCGGCGCTGCGCCGACTGGTGGTGCTCGGCGCCGCGGGCGAGGCCGAGATCGCCATCGAGGCGGCCGCCGACAACAGCTCCACGGGCGCGGAACGGGCCGCCCAGTGCCGGGCAGCCCTACCCGACCCGGCGGCGAAGCGGGCGGCCTGGGAGATCATCGTGCGGGACACCGAGCTGTCCAACCGGCTGCTGGAGGCGACCGCCGAGGGGTTCTGGCAACCCGAACAAACCGACCTGACCGCCGCGTACGTCGATCGGTACTTCGCCGAGATGCCGGCCGCCGCGCAGCGGCGTACCCCCTGGACTGCCGACCGGGTGGCGGCCCTGGCGTACCCCCGCTACGCCGTGGCGCAGCCCACCCGGGAGGCGGCCGCAGCGCTGCTGGCCCGCGACGACCTGACCCCTGGCCTGCGCCGGGTGGTGACCGACGCCGACGACGACCTGCGTCGCGCGCTTGTCGCCCGGACGGCGGTGGCCGCCGCCTCGGCCTGAACACCTACCGGCGTGGGGGGGGGGGGGGGCGCCCCCCCCCCCCCCCCCCCCCCCCCCCCCCGGGCCCCCCCCCCCGCCCCCCCCCCCCCCCCCCGCCGGCCCCGGGGGGAAACCGGGGTAACGGGGAAACACAA
>NZ_JBEZGM010000042.1:0-35073 GCF_040649995.1 Micromonospora sp. NPDC048835
TTTTTTTGGGGCATTTCTAACTACAAAACCCCCCCCTTCGGGGTCCCCCTCGGCGGGGGCCCGGCCCCGCCACCGGGCACGGGCCCACCGCCGGGATCACTTAGGCCAGCTGCTCTCGATGCCCTGGAGCACCGGTGCGGTCGCCTTGCCGTTCAGCCAGTCGACCATGCCCTTCCAGAACGTTCCCGCGCCGACGGCTGCCGGCATCAGGTCGGATCCGTCGAAGCGGAAGGTGCCCGTCTTGTCCTGCAGGATCTGGACGGAGAGCTTGTCGATCGGGCTGGCCACGTTGGCGATGTCCAGCTTGTTGTTCGCCGTGACCCAGTTGCCGAGCTTCGCGCGGCTGTTCACGTACTCGGCGGAGACGAGGTAGGTCTGCACGGCCTGAACCTCGGGACGGTCGGCGTAGCCGACGACGAACTCGCCCGCGCCCAGCACCGGCTTGCCCTTGGCCGGGTCGATGGTCGGGAAGTAGAAGGCGAACGCGTCGCCGTCCTCGGCCACCTTGGTGCCCTCGGGGAACTGGTTGGCGTAGAACGACGCCTGTCGGTGCATCGCGCACTTGCCGGTGGTCACCGGCAGGCCCGCCTCCTGGAAGGCGGTGGTGGTGATGCTCTTGACGCCGCCGAAGCCGCCGTTGACGTACTTGTCGTTCTTGAGGATGCTGCCGGCGCGGTCGACCGCGTCGACGATCTTCGGGTCGTTGAACGGAATGGCGTGGGTGGTCCACTGGTCGTAGACCTCGGGACCCTGGGTCCGCAGGACCACGTCCTCGATCCAGTCGGTGGCCGGCCAGCCGGTCGCGTCACCGGACTCGACGCCCGCGCACCACGGCTTCATGCCGCTGGCGGCGATCTTGTCGCTCAGGGCGATGAGCTGGTCCCAGGTGGTCGGAACCTCCCAGCCCTTCTCCTTGAACGTCTTCGGCGAGTACCAGACGAAGGACTTCACGTTGGCGCCGAGCGGCACCCCGTAGAGCGTCCCGTTCACGGTGCCGTACTTCAGCCAGTCGGCCGGCATGTTCTGCTCGGCGAGGGCCTTGGTGTCGGCACTCAGGTTCTTCAGCTTGCCGGCGTCCGCGAAGCGCTTCACCAGGCCCGGCTGCGGCACGAAGGCGATGTCGGGGGCGTTGCCACCGTCGACCCGGACCGGGAGCTGCGCCTCGAACTCGCCGCTGCCCTCGTAGTCGATCTCGATGCCGGTGCACTCGGTGAACTGCGACCAGGAGCGCTCCAGCAGGTCCGCCTCGGCGTCACGGATGGACGCGTAGATGGAGACCTTCTTGCCGTCGTGGCCCTCGTACTTCTCGTATCCGGCGCACTCCGCGGAGCCCGCTTTGCTGCTCTTCTTGTCGTCACCGGTACCGCAGGCGGTGGCGCTGAACGCCAACCCGAGTACGCCGGCGATCACGAAGGCCTGGCGTGGTCTGGTAAAGACCGCCATGCCGTCCTCCTTCCTAGCCGGCGCGGTCGTGCTGGTGACCCGTCGCCGGTCCGATTGGGCGTGCACACATGTAAGCGCTTGCATCCGGCCCGGTCCACCCCCTGTCAGACACGAGCGAGTAACAATCCAGAAACCTGCGGGCTGCCTGGTGGGTGCGCTCCCGGGACATGCTGAGGACTCTTTCGAAGACTGACGATATCTGTCAGGCTGGAGCCACCTGATCGAAGGTTTTCGACATAGGAGGAGCCGTATGCGTAAGCGGTGGATGAGCCTGCTGGTGACGGGTCTGCTCGTCGGGGGAGCCCTGGTGCCGGCCAGCCCGGCGATGGCCGCACCGACCTTCAAGGTGCCGTTCCCGTGCGGCCAGTCCTGGTCCGGGCAGACCCGGTCGGACCACAGCCCGGCGTACGCCGTCGACTTCAACCGCACCGACGACTCCGGCGACCCGGTGGTGGCCAGCGCCCCCGGCACCGTCGACCGGGTGACCGACCTCGGCGGCACGAGCTACGGCAAGTACGTCCGAATCAACCACGGGGGCGGTTACAGCACCTACTACGCGCACCTCAGCGGCTTCAACGTCTCGGTCGGGCAGACGGTCGGGTACGGCAAGGTGCTCGGCTGGGTCGGCAGCACCGGGGGGTCGACCGGCCCGCACCTGCACTACGAGCAGCGCCTCAACGGGGCCGACATCCAGGTCCGCTTCAACGGCACTCTCGCGCTGTACTGGGGCACCAGGAGCTACACCAGCGACAACGGGTGCTCCTCGGGCAGCGGCAACGGCACCGTCGACACCAGCGGAACCCCGCTGACCGTCCGCTCCGGCCCCGGCACCGGGTACGCCTCGGTGGGCACCGTCGCCGACGGCACCCGGGTGACCATCACGTGTCAGACCAGTGGCACCACGGTCACCGGCACCTTCGGCACCAGCTCGATCTGGGACCGGATCGGCTCCGGCCGCTACATCGCCGACGCGTACGTGTACACCGGCTCTGACGGATACATCCCCGGCGTGCCCCGCTGCTGACCCGGTGACGGCCGCGGTCCCCGGCGGACGCCCGCCGGGGACCGTGCGATCAGTTGTTCAGCTGCCGCCGACCGGATCGCTTCGTTGCGTCCCAGATATCTCCATGGTCGAGATATTTCCGCGCAGTCACCGCTCAAACCCGCGTACACAAAAGCGCCGGGATCGCCGCGGCCGGTGCTCCTGTCGGGAGGACGAAGCTCCGGTCGCGGCGACCCCGGCGGGTCCCGGTTGTTACGGCTGCGAACGCTAATTGAAAATGCTGACACCACCCGGGCCGACCAACAGCCCGACGACGATGAGGACGATGCCCCACAGGATCTGCCGGCGGAACAGCGCGAGGATGCCGGCGACCACGAGTACGACTGCGAGAATCCAGAGAATCAGCTCCATGACCTCTGACTACCCGACTGGCCGATCGGGGAAACCTGCTCTGTGTCGAGTTGATCGCCGACGTGAAAGACGCTGTACGCCTGCTTGATCACCGGGTGCGCGACGTTGCGGACGCGTACCCCTCCGGGGGTCGTTCCGCGCTCGGTGCCGGCGTGCGCGTGCCCGTGCACGGCCAGCGCCGTCGGCGCCGAGTCGATCGCCTGCCCCAACTGGTACGACCCCAGGAACGGGTAGATCTCCAGCGGCTCTCCGGCAAGCGTGTCCGGGACCGGCGAGTAGTGGGTGAGCGCGACGAGCATGTCGCAGTCGAGTGAGCGCAGGGCCGCACCCAGACTGTCGGCGCTCTCGGTGGTGGTGCGCACGAAGGCCTTCATCTCCGGCTCGCCGAAGTCACTCGCGCACCGCCCGGCGAACCCGCCGCCGAAGCCCTTGACGCCGGCGATACCGAGCCGGCCGCCCGCGCAGTCCAGCACGACGCCGTTGCCCTCCAGCACGGTGATGCCCGCGTCCTCGAGCACCTTGACCACCTGTGGCACCTGGTCACACTGGTGGTCGTGGTTGCCCAGCACGGTCACCACCGGCACGGCCAACCCACCGAACTCCTCCGCCACGCAGCGCGCCTCGGCCTCGGTGCCGTGCCGGGTCAGGTCCCCGGCCAGCAGCAGCACGTCGGCGCACTCCGGCAGCTCCTCCAACGCCGGTCGGAACCGGCCGACCACGTCCTCGTCCAGATGCACGTCGCCCACTGCGGCGATGCGGATCACCATGGAACCTCCCTCAGGGCAGTTGCTCGATCTGCGTGGGCGCCTGGGCGCGGATCACCCCGATGTCGCTGGTGACCGGGACGTCCGGGAAGCGCTCGGACACCAGTCGCAGGATCTCCTCCCGCCGGTGCGCGCTCTCCACCTCGCCGTAGAGCACGAGTGCGCGTTCCCGCCGAACCACGGTGATCCCCTGTTCGGCGACGGCGGGGTCCTCGACGAGCAACCGTTGGATCTCCGCCTCGACGTACTCGTCAGGTGGCCCGGTGTCGATGTCGCGATGGTGGGTCACGATGTCCCCTCTCCTGGCTGGGTGCCGGCGGCCGGCACCACCTCCAGCCGGTCCAGCAGCACCAGGAACGCCTCGGCGTACGGCGAGTGCTGCGTCTCCTTGCGTACCCGTTCCCAGTCGATCTGCTCCCGCAGCGAGCGGGCCAGCGGCAGGCCACGGGCAAAGTCGCAGTAGTGCTGCGAGAAGCTCAGCAGTTTGTGCACCATCAGCTGGGTGGCGGACAGCACCGGCATGCGGATGGCGTCCACCGGCCGGACGACCGTGTCGGCGAACGTCTCCTCGGTCACCGGCGTCTCGATCGGCCGGTGGATCAGGTCCACCATCCGGCCGTCGTCGAAGACCTTCACCAGCCAGTCCTCAGGTGGGCGCTCGGCGACGAAGCCGGCGGCCACCAGCGCCTCCAGCGCCTCGTCCACGTCGGCCTCCCGGATCAGGAAGTCGACGTCGTGGTCGCTGGAGTGCCCCCCGTGGGCGTACACGGCGAAGCTGCCGCCCAGGGCGAACGGAATCTCGGACTGCTTGAGCACGGCGGCGACCTTCTTGAGGGTGTGCACCAGACTCTCGTCCCCGCGCTCAGCCATCTGGTTCTCCCGTCGTCGTGTTTGTGGACCGGCGGTTGGATTTCGAACTCCGGTACCCGGCATTCCGGTCGTCCACACCTGCGGGTGTCGCGCTCGGGCGTCAACAGGGATGAAACACCACAAACCTCGCGGAGCAGGTGCGGCGGTCGGATAACCTGTGGAGAGTGGCCAGACCATCGGGGATGCGACGACGCAAGGCCCGATTGCGCACCGTCGCCCTGATCGGCATCGACGGTTCGGGCAAGACCACTCAGGCACACCGGCTGGCCGACGCGCTTACCGCCGCCGGGCGCCCTGCCACCTATCGCCGCAACGCCAGCGGCCGTCGCTGGCTCGGCCGACTCGCCAACCGGCTCGGCCGGCCGGACGCGCAACGGCTCGTCGGGCGCGACGGCGTCCTCGCGGTGGAGTCGGTGCTGCGCTGGCTGGCCATCGCTGCCGCCCTGGTGAGCTGCCTGCTCACCGGTCGGACAGCGGTGATGGACCGCTACTCGGCCTGCCAGTACGCGAGCATCCGGGCGAACGGCGGGCAGCGTTGGGAGCGGCTCGCGCGCGCCGGCTACCGGCTGTTCCCGACGCCGCAGGTGACCTTCCTCCTCGCCGTCGATCCGGCGGAGGCGTACCGGCGCATCGAGGAACGCGGCACCGACCACGAGACGATGGGGTGGCTGACCGCCGCCGACACCGCCTACCGCACGCTGCCCGAGTACCCCAGCTTCGTGCTGGTGGACGCGGGCCGCCCGGCCGAGGAGGTGACCGAGCAGATCCAGGCGCACCTGGAGACCTGGCTGCCGCTGTCCCCGCCCTCCGGGGACGACCTCGGCCCGGTGGTGGCTCAGGCCCGCCCGTAGACCGGCACGGTGGCCCCACTGGTGGGGGCGGACTCGGGCGACGCGAGAAACCGGATCACCGGTGCGATCTCCTCCGGGGTCACCCACCGGGAGTGGTCGGCGTCGGGCTGGGCGTCCCGGTTCGCCGGGGTGTCGATGACGCTTGGCAGCACCGTGTTGCAGCGCACGTGCTGCGGCCGGTACTCCACCGCGACCGCGTTGGCGAAGGCCAGCACCGCGGCCTTGGCCGTCGAGTAGCCGGCCGCGCCGCGGAACGGGGCGACCGCCGCGCGGGCCGAGACGCACACCACCGCGCCGCCGCCGGACGCCACCAGGTGCGGCAGCGCGGCCCGGGTGACCAGATAGGTCGGTCGCAGGTTGACGGTGAGCATCCGCTCGAACTCCTCGACCGGGGTCTCGTGCACCAGCCCGCCGCTGGCGTACCCCCCGGCGAGGTTGACCACCGCGCGCAGTGGCGCCGCCGGCTCCCCGGCCGCGGCCTCGACCGCCTGCGCCGCGCCCGCCGGTTCGGCCAGGTCGGCGACGACCCGGACCACTCCGGCCGCCGCCGGCTCCGACCCGGGCCGGGCCTTCCGCTCGGGTACGACCACACGCCAACCCGCCTCGACGAACGCGGTGACGACCGCCCCGCCAAGCCCGCCGGAACCTCCGGTCACCAACACGCTCCGCTCTGCCATGCGCCTCACGCTAGTGCCCCTACCGTCCCCCGCGCCGACCGGCGCTCGTGGTCGGTGGTCGCGGGAGCCCGCGCTCGGGGTCCATTGCCGCGAGAATTTTCCTTTGCTCTGCACCCGCCGAGGCGACAGTCACGCTCGGTGAACGGGGGCGGCGGTAGGTGGTGCGCGTACGGGTGCAGAGCAAAGGGAGGTTCGGGAGAGTGAGAGGGCAGCACGGGGACGGGGGAGAGGCGGAGTGATGCCTCTTGATCGCGGTCTGCCGTGGGCAGATTGTCTTGGGTTGTTCGGGTGTCGGGGCGCAGGATCGGCGGATGAAGATCCTCATTCTTGGTGGTACTCAATTCCTCGGTCGGGCCACGGCGCAGCTCGCCGTCGAGCAGGGGCACGACGTGACCTGCGCGGCCCGGGGCGTGTCCGGCCCGGTGCCGGGCGGGGCGCGGTTCGTGGCGGCCGACCGCGACGATCCGGAGGCGCTCGTTCCGCTCGCCGACGAGGGCTTCGACGCGGTCGTCGACGTGACCCGCCAGATCAGCCACGCCCGGCACGCGCTCGCCGCCCTCGCCGATCGGGTCGGCCACTGGTCGTTCGTGTCGACGATCTCGGTGTACGCGGACCACACCACTCCGGGCCGGACCGCCGCGAACACGCCGTTGCTGGCACCGGCCCCGGCGGACGTGGACGGTCCGGTCGGCCCGGACCACCGCTGGTACGGCGAGTGCAAGGTGAGCATCGAGGACATGGTCCGGGAGCGGGTCGGCGTGGACCGTTCCTTCATCTGCCGAGCGGGGCTGATCGTCGGCGCGGAGGATCCGAGCGACCGTTTCCCGTACTGGGTGCGGCGGCTCTCGGCCGGTGGCGAGGTGCTGGCCCCCGGACACCCGAGCGATCGGGTGCAGTTCGTGGACGTCGCCGACCTGGCGCGGTGGCTGTTGCACGCCGCCGGCACCCGGCTGGCCGGCACGTACGACGGCAGCGGTCCGGCGATGTCCCGGGCCGACCTGTTGGCCGGGGTGGCCGCCGGGCTTGGCGTCGCCGATCCAGCTCTCACCTGGGTCGATCAGGAGTTCCTGCTGTCTCAGGACGTACGCGAGTGGTCGGGGGAGCGGGCGCTACCGCTCTGGGTGCGACTGCCGGAGAGCGCTGGCCTGATGGACCGGGACATCAGCCCTGCCTTGGACGCGGGGCTGACGATCCGGCCGCTTGCCGACACCGTTCGGGCGACCGCGTCCTGGATGGCCGCACACCCGGCGGCCGTCCGGCAGGGTGGACTCGACCCGGCGGATGAGGCGGCGATCCTGGGGAGGTGGCAGGCTGTGCGGGACCGGTGATCCCGGCGATCGAAGTTTCCCCCACCTCGGACAGTCATGGTTGACGCTCACGCTTGGTGAAAGTAAGTTTCATCCGTGGCGAAGAGTCCGAAGATTTCTGCGAGTCACGAGCCCGGTGGACTGATCGTCCACATCAGCGGGCTGTTGCCGTCGCTGTCGCCCGCCGAGCAGCGGGTCGCCCGGCTGGTCGTTTCCGACCCGGCAGCTGCCGCTCGACGGACGATCACCGACCTCGCCACCGCCGCCGAGACATCCGAGGCGACAGTCATCCGGTTCTGCCGTTCGGTGGGCATGGACGGCTACCCCCAACTGCGCATCCGCCTCGCCGCCGAGGCCGCCCGTCGGATCGAGCCGCCGGACGCCCGGGTGGTCGGTGGCGACATTCCACCCGGCGCCGACCTCGCCCAGATCATCGCCACCATCGCGTTCAACGACGCCCGCGCCGTCGAGGAGACCGCCGAGCAACTCGACCCTGCCGTCTGCGAGCAGGTGGTCGAGGCGATCAGCGGTGCCGGTCGGATCGACATCTACGGCGCGGGCGCCAGCGGGTTCGTCGCCTCGGACTTCCAGCAGAAGCTGCACCGCATCGGCCGGGTCGCCTTCTACTTCCCGGACGTGCACACCGCGCTGACCTCGGCCGCCCTCCTCGGCCGGGGTGACGTGGCCATCGGCATCTCGCACACCGGCACCACCTCCGACGTGATCGAAGTGCTGGAGCAGGCCCGTACCCGCGGTGCCGCGACCGTGGCGCTGACCAACTTCCCGCGCTCACCGATCACCGACGTGGCGGACTTCGTGCTGACCACGGCGGCCCGGGAGACCACCTACCGTTCCGGCGCCACGGCCAGCCGGCTGGCCCAGCTCACCGTTGTCGACTGCCTCTTCGTCGGCGTGGCCGCCCGCAACCGGGCCCGAGCCCGCAAGGCCCTGGAGGCGACCGCCGAGGCGGTCCAGTCGCACCGGGTGGGTGCCAACCGGAGGCGGGCATGACGGCCGGTGCGGAGATGCCCGCACCGCCCGCCCGCCCGACGGTCCGGGTGGGTGCACCCACCGAACGGCGTAACCCGCTCAGCGTCGACCTGGACCTGATGTCGACCCGGGACGTGCTCACCGTGATCAACGAGGCGGACCGACGAGTGCCGGCGGCGGTCGCCGCGGTGCTCGACGAGATCGCCACCACAGTCGATCTGGCAGTCGCGGCGCTGCGCGGCGGCCACCGGGTGCACTATTTCGGAGCCGGCACCTCCGGCCGGCTGGGCGTGCTCGACGCGGCCGAACTGGCCCCCACCTTCAACTCGCCCCGACACTGGTTCTGCGCACACCTCGCAGGCGGCCCGGACGCCATGTGGCGGGCCGTGGAGGACGCCGAGGACGACGACCGGGGCGGCGCGGTCGAAGCGGCAAGTTGTGTACGGGCCGGTGACCTGGTGGTCGGTCTGGCGGCCAGCGGACGCACGCCGTACGTCCTCGGGGCGCTTGCCGCAGCCCGCGCCAAGGGTGCGTCGACGGTGCTGCTCTGCGCCAATCCGGAAGCGGGGGCCGCCCGGTCGGTCGACGTGTTCATCGGGGTGGACACCGGACCCGAGGTGGTCACCGGGTCGACCCGGATGAAGGCGGGCACCGCGCAGAAGTTGGTGCTCAACACGTTCTCCACCGCCGTCATGGTGCGCCTGGGTCGGGTCTACTCGAACCTCATGATCGACATGGTGGCCACGAACGCGAAGCTCCGGGGACGAATGATCTCGATTCTGGTCGAGGCGACCGGATGCTCGGAGGAACTCTCCCGGCAGGCCCTCAGCGAGGCCGACGGCGACCTGAAGACGGCCCTCGTCTCGCTCGTCTCGGGTGCCGAGATCGACGCCGCCCGGGCCGCGCTGGCCCGCTCGGCCGACCAGGTGCGCGGGGCCCTCGCCCTACTCGCCTCCTGACGCCTGTCACTCACCCCGGGAAGCGAACGGGGTCGCGGATTGTTCAACTGGCCCGGGGGTAATAACACCCCCGTGGATGAACCGACCGGTCCACCGGTGCGTATCTGGCAGTGACCAGAATCGCACCGTGGTGGTGACCCGGGTCGCTGTGCCCCCACGGCGGGCGGTGTTGCCATGGAGTGCGGTAACGCCTACGTGGTGCCCAGTGGCGAGCCACCCGATGGGGTGCTGACAGCAAACATGGACCGTGCTCTCAGCTACTACTCAGGCATTCGTGACACTTTCGACTCACGACGAGGAATCCCCGACACGTCTCATCTGTTGTGTAGGTGTCAGCACCGATGGGCACAGCAGAAGTTACCAGGGGCTGACAGGTGTGGGGAATGGCAAGGAACCGGGCAACCGGCGCGAGCGAGGGGACCGTGGGCAACGTGGACAAGAACATTGGCATGCGAACCGACGAGGTTGCCGAGGAGCGCGACCTGGTCGGCGTCTACCTGCACGAGATCTCCCGGACGCCACTGCTGGACGCCGCCAAGGAGGTCGATCTCTCCAAGGCGATCGAGGCCGGCCTCTACGCCGAGCACCTGCTCGGTGAGGAAGCCGTTCCCGCCGGTGTCGACCGGGCCGACCTGGAGTGGCTGGTCGTCGAGGGGGAGCGGGCGAAGGACCTTTTCATCCGCGCGAACCTCCGACTGGTCGTGTCGATCGCCCGACGCTACGTGCGCTCGGGGATGCCCATGCTGGACCTGATCCAGGAGGGCAACACCGGCCTCGTCCGGGCGGTCGAGAAGTTCGACTACGAGCGCGGCTACAAGTTCTCCACCTACGCCACCTGGTGGATTCGGCAGGCGATCAGCCGGGCCATCGCCCAGCAGGAGCGCACCGTCCGCCTGCCGGTGCACCTGGTGGAGGACGTCAACCGGATGCGCAACGTGGCCCGGCAGCTGACCCGCGAGCTGGGCAGCGACCCGGAGCCGGAGCAGATCGCCACCGCCCTCGGCGTCACCGTCGAGCGGGTGAACGAGCTGCGCCGCTGGTCGCAGGACACCGTCTCGCTCGACACCCCGGTCGGCGACGACGGCGACACCAACCTCGGTGACCTGGTCGCCGACAGTGACGCCCCGTCGCCGGAGGACATCGTTCTCAGCGGCCTGGAGCGGCAGCGCATCGAGGGGCTGCTCAACCACCTCGACGACCGGTCCGCCGGCATCATGCGGGCCCGCTACGGGCTGGAGGACGGCCGGGAGCACTCGCTCACCGAGGTCGCGTCCCGGTTCTCGCTGTCCCGCGAGCGGATCCGGCAACTGGAGATCCAGGCCCTCGGCCGGCTCCGTGAGCTGGCCCGGGCGGAAGGGCTGCAGGCGGCCTGACCTGGTAGTAATGACGGCGAACGGCCGGCGTCCGATAGGGGGACGCCGGCCGTTCGCCGTCATTGACAGTGGTTAGCGGACCCGGCCGTAACCGTGGATGGACATCATGTTCATGCCACGCTTGAGCACGTTGCGACCGGCGCTTGGCGCGTCGATCACCTGACCGTCGCCGACGTAGAGGGCGACGTGCCCGAGCCCGCTGTAGAAGATCAGGTCGCCGGGGCGTAGCTCGCTCCGCCCGATGTGGGCGACAGCGCTCCACTGCATCCGGGCGCTGTGCGGCAGCGACTTGCCGGCCGCCCGCCAGGACGCCAGGGTCAGCCCGGAGCAGTCGTAGCCGTCCGGCCCTTCGCCCGCCCACTTGTACGGCTTGCCGATCGCGCCGAACGCGTAGCGAACCGCCTTACCGGCGGCACCGGACACGGCGGGCACGTTCTTCGGCTCCGCCGCCGCCTTGGGCGCGGGTCGCTCGGTGGCGGCCCCGTACGCCTGCCGGCGCAGCTCGTACAGCTTGGCCAGATCCTGCTCGATCTGCCTCTTGCCCGCCGCGAGCTGGCGAGCCTGCGCGGCCTGCCGGGTCAGGGTGGCGTCCAGGCTGGTCTTCTCGTCGAGCAGCCGCTGCTGGTTGGCGGTGAAGCCGGAGATGCTCTCCTGCCGCTGACGGGTCAACTGCTCGATCGTGCCGAGACGGTCCAGCAGCGCTGCCGAGCCGCCAGGACGCAGCAGGGCGTCCGCGGTGCGCAGGCCGCCACTCTTGTACGCGGTGGAGGCGAACTCAGCCACGTCGGCCCGGCTCTGCTCGACCTGCTGTTCCAGCGGGCCGATGCGGGCCTGTAATCGGGCCGCGGCGGCCTCGTTTGTCTTGATCTCCTCACGAAGTTTGTTGTACGACTCGACGACCCGCTCCAACTCGGCCGAGGACGTCTCGATCCGGCGGGTCAGGTCGGCGGGGGACGGCTCGGCCTGGGCCGCCGCCGTCGGAGCGACAAGCGCGGCCGACATGCCGACCAGCGCCACGGTACGCAGCAGATTTCTCAGGGATGACAAGAGCGGAAGGCCCCTCTCCCACGGCCGTCGGGGCTGCTGACGCCCTCGACGACACCGGCCGGGGCCATCCGGGCGGACGGCACTGGGCCGGACCGGCTCGCCCAACCTAACCCGGGACGGATGTCGCTCGCAGTTGAAGCAGGGGCGAAAGTTGGGAGAGTTGCCCCCCGTGCCCCTGGGTCGGGTGGCGTCATCGTGGCGGATGACACCTGCGAATGCTGGCACATCGACCTTTTCGACGAGGTCTGACGGATATGCGACTTTCGTCGTTCCCGGCGTATGCCGCCGGATTCCTAGTCGCCATAACCGATAAAAGCTGAAATGGATGCTGTTTCTCGGCGATGTCACTCGCCGGGGTGGGCTGTCGGGAGCCCGCAAATGGCCAGGTCGACTGGCGATGCCGAAACACAATGAAGTCCGGAGCCGGGAATCCCGTCGGCAGGTAGCGATGACTGCGGCTGGCGGTGCACTCGGCCAACCGTCCCCTTCGGGAGGAACCGTGAATCGTGAAGGCGCAAAGACGCGACCGCCGCGAACGGTGCCGGGCGCCCCGTCGACCCTGCTGTACGCGCGGCCCGGGATCATCGTGACCGTTGACCGGTTCACCGTCGGTCGGACCAGTTACCGAATCGCCGACCTGACCCATCTACGTACCACCCGAGGCCCGCACGACCGGATCGCCGTGCGGGCCGTCGTCATCACCGCGAGCATGCTCGGCGGTGTCGGGGTGCTCCTCGGCTTCACCGGCGGTCTACAGCGGCTCACCGCCGAGGCGTACCTGATCCTCGGCGCGGTGTTCCTGCTCCCGGCCGCCCTCGCCCTGGTCGGCGACCGTTGGCGCCCGCCCCCGCACGAGCTGTGGGGGTGGTACCGAGGATCGGAGGTGCTGCTGTTCAGCGCCGACGATGAACGGCAGTTCGGCCAGGTCACCCGGGCGTTGCTGCGGGCCCGGGAGGTCAACCGGTACGGCAGTTGGGTCGACCCGCTCGCCTCGGCGGAGCCGTGGCGGCCCAACCGTTGATTCCGCGCCACCGGCCCCGCCGACCACCGGCCAGGCTGAGCCACGTCTGGCTCGCGGTCAGCGTCACCCCGTCTCAGCGGGCGACCGGCTCCGGAGCCCGTTCGGCCTGCGGTGCGGCCACCCAGGCGCTGACCCGGCGCTCGGCGTAGAACGAGACGAACGGCACGGTGCCGGCGAGCATCACCAGCAGCATCCGCTTCAGCGGCCAGTCGGCTCGGCGGCTCAGGTCGAACGCGGCCACCAGGTAGATCATGTAGAGGAAGCCGTGCGCCGGCCCGATCGTCTCCACCACGACCGGGTTGTCGAACGCGTACTTCAGGGGCATGCCGATCACGACAAGCAGGATCAGCACCACGCCCACGATCCAGGCGATCACGCGGTACCGGGTAAGGGCAGCGCCCACCGTCGTCCGTCCTTCCGAGCCCGGCTCAGCCGGGGTAGTCACCGGGCCGGGCGCCCGGATTGGCGTTCAACCATGACAGGTAGTGGTTGTAGGCGGCCAGGTCGGTGTCCTCGACGACGTCGCCGGTGGCCGGCACCCGGGACACCCGCACCGGTCGGCGTACCGCCGGTCGGGATCCGGCGGTGACCTCCGGCGCCGGCTCGACGACCGGATCCTCGGGTGGCGCGTCGGCCTCCACCACGCGGCGACGGGCCAGCTTCACCTCACGCCACCACACGTAGACCACGAAGCCGGCGAAGATCGGCCACTCGACCGCGTACCCCCAGCTCAGGCTGTTGCCGGCGGTGGCCCGGCTGATCTGCCACCAGCCCAGCCCGAGAAAACCCACCACCAGCACGACCATGGCCACGTGACGCGCGATCCACGCCGGGGTCCAGAGCCGCCTCATGGCATCGAGGGTACCGGGAGCGCTGCCGCTCTCCGACACCGTGTCGTAGTTGTCGCCCCGCCGCCGTGGTTTGGCGACGCGGCACCTGGGCAATCGTCTAGACGCCAGCCCACACGAGATCAAGGGGGGCGATCATGACCGGATCGGTACGCGAGGACGGCTTCGCGTCCAGCGGCAGCGCGGAGATGAGCCCGGAGCAGCGGGTGCCCGAGTGGGGCGGTGACCAGGGTGCCGACCCGGCCGGCACCCCTGGCCTCGACGACGACCTGCCCGGCATCGACCCGACGGAGCTGACCGACGAGGACCTGATCCGCGAGATGCACAGTCTGCACCGCACCCGCCTGGACACCCTGCGGCACGCGGCGGACTCCGCACTCGCCAACCACCTGCGGCGCACGGCGGAGCTGGAGACCGAGTACCTGGCCCGCCACCCGGGTCGCGAGGTCGATCCCAGCCGCCTGCGGGACGCGTGATGCCGGCGCGCGCCGTGCGCGGCATGTCCGCGCCACCCGAGGTGGTCTTCAACACGGCCACCGACCCGGACCGCGCCTCGGCCTGGCTGCCGGAGCCGCTGCGTGGCGACGGCAGCCCCGCCGCGGAGATCAGCGGCGAGGAGTTGCGCGCCCGCTGGGGCGACGGCGACGCCGACGACTGGTCCGCCGAGCTGCGGGTCGAGCCGGCGGACTCCGGCGGCGCCCGGATCCAGCTCGACCTCGCCGACGGTTCGGGCGGCGCCGGCCCGGACGAACTGGCCGACGAGGCGCTCACCAACCTGGCACGCGAGGTCGCCGACAACCTCCAGGCCGGCTGAGCCGGACTTGCGGAACCCGCTTCCGCACCACCACGACACATGTGAGGAGATCGGGTGAGCAACACTGGCCTGCGGCAGAAGGCCGCGCGGCTGCGTCGGGCGTACGCGCCGCACGAACACCGGCCGCTGGGCGGCTACCTGGCGGCGATGGGCGTCTACGCCGGGGTGACCGGGGCGCTGGCCGGTCTGGTCAAGGCGACCGGTCGGCCGGTGCCCGAGCGTCCCGCGCCGTCCGACGTGGTGCTGCTCTCCATCGCCACGCACAAGCTGAGCCGGCTGCTGTCGAAGGACGCGGTGACCAGCCCGCTGCGGGCGCCGTTCACCCGCTACGACCGGCCGATCGGCAGCGGCGAGGTGATGGAGCAGGTCCGTGACTCGGGAAGCCCGACCCGGCACGCCATCGGCGAGTTGCTGAGCTGTCCGTTCTGCCTGGCGGTCTGGGTGGCCACCGGGCTGACCGGGGGTCTGGTGCTCGCGCCCCGACTCACCCGCCTGGTGGCCACCGCGCTGACGGCGGTGGCCGCGTCGGACTTCCTCCAGATGGCGTACGCGACGGCGCAGCAGGCCGCCGAGGGTGGGCACGACGACGACTGACGCCGGGTGGACGCGACGTGCGAAAGGGGGCCGGCATGATGCCGGCCCCCTCACTTGTCGTACGCCTCAGCGTTGCATGCCGGACCAGCCGTGCGGGGACTCCGGTTCCCGTTGGTCCTCGTCCGCCCCGGTGATGATGTCCCGGTCCACGGCCGTCTTGTCGTGCTCGTTGGCGAAGTCCGGCTCCGGCGTGGTGTCCCTGCCCTTCGGGGGCTGACCCAGCGCCGGCACCTTCTCGTCGTGGTCCTCGTGGTGCGACATTGTCGGTGTCCCTTCTGCGGTCGCTCAGCCGACCGAACCGCCCAGCAGGTCGCTGGCCTCGTCGACCGCGTACTCACCCTCGGGGAGCGCGTCGATGCGGGCGAGCAGCTCCGGCGGGAGCTCGGCGGCCACCGCCTGGCGGTAGATCTCCGCCTGCTCAACCCGCTCCTGCGCCCGGAAGATGCCGTCGAGCAGGTCGTCGAGTGCCCGGGTGTCCGGCTCGTCGGCCTGTGGTGATTCGTCGGTCACGTCGATCAGCTACCCGGGGCGGAATCGGTCAAACGTCACCCCGGCGGCCGGCCTGCGCTCATGGTCTTATGCCCGCGCGGGTTCGTGGTCGTGGCGCGGGGGCCCGCGGGCGTGGTCGACGGACGCTCGGGCCCGTGGCGTGGTTGGTGGTCGGTGGTCGGTGGTTGGTGATCGGTGGTCGTGGGAGCCCGCGCCCGGGGTCCACTGCCGCGCAAACTTCCCTTTGCTCTGCACCCGCCGAAGCGACAGTCACGCTCGGTGACGGCGGCGGCGGCGGTGGTGGTGGCGGCGGTGGTGGGTGGCGGTGGTGGTGGCGGCGGCGGTGGTGGCGGTGGTGGTGCGCAGACGGGTGCAGAGCAAAGGGAGGTTCCGGGGAATGTCGGGGGTAGCGGGGGCCGCAGACGGGTGCAGAGCGAAGGAGAGTGCGGGGGAGTACGGGGATAGCGGGGCGGCAGGACGGGACGGGGCGGGGGAGGGACGGGGCAGCCAGCACTGCCTGAGCAACAGACAGCGCCGCCCCCGGCCTTGTGAGCCGGGGGCGGCGCTGGTGTCGGTGTGCAGGTCGCCTCTCGGCGAGTGGCGCTACGCGGCTCCTGCCGAACGGTATTCCGCGAAGGCTATTTAGGTGAGGCCCGGGGACACTGAGTCACACCGACACCCATGTCAACGAGCCGACCCCCGCTCGTGTTCCGTGCCCCGGGGTGTCGACGGTCACAGCGTCAGGCGGCGGGACCGGCACACCGGTCACACCGTCGACGGCAGGGTGGCCCGGCGGGACCGCACGGCCGAGGCGAGGTGGTCGAGCACCTCGGCGGTCTCGTCCCAGCCGAGGCAGGCGTCGGTGACCGAGCGGCCGTACTCCAGCTCCCGGGTCGGGTCGAGATCCTGTCGGCCGGGCAGCAGGAACGACTCCAGCATCACGCCGGTGATGCCACGCTGCCCGGCGGCCAGTTGGGCGGCCACGTCCGCGGCGACCAACGGTTGGTTGCGGTGGTCCTTGCCGCTGTTGGCGTGACTGGCGTCGATCACCAGCCGCTCCGGCAGGTCGGCCGCGCGGAGCAGGTCGAGGGCCCCGGCTACCGAGTCGGCGTCGTAGTTGGGCCGGCCGCCTCCGCCGCGCAGCACCAGGTGCCCGTCGGTGTTGCCCCGGGTGTGCATGATCGCCGGGGTGCCGGAGAAGTCGATGCCGGGGAAGACGTGCGGCACCCCGGCGGCGCGGATCGCGTCCACCGCCGTGCCGATGCTGCCGTCCGGGCGGTTCTTCATGCCGATCGGCATGGACAGACCGGAGGAGAGCTGGCGGTGTACCTGGCTCTCCACCGTGCGGGCACCGATCGCACCCCACGCCACCGTGTCCGCGATGTACTGCGGGGTGATCGGGTCGAGGAACTCACAACCCACCGGCAGACCGAGACGCAGTACGTCGAGCAGCAGCGACCGGGCCAGCCGCAGACCGGTGTTCACGTCCCCGCTGCCGTCCAGGCCCGGGTCGTTGATCAGGCCCTTCCAGCCGACCGTGGAGCGGGGCTTCTCGAAGTAGACCCGCATCACGATCAGCAGGTCGTCGGCCAGCCGGTCGGCCGCCGTCCGCAGACGTTGCGCGTAGTCGAGGGCGGCGGCCGGATCGTGCACCGAGCAGGGGCCGACCACGACCAGCAGTCGGTCGTCCTCGCGGTCCAGTACGCGAGCGACCGCGCGGCGGCCGGTCAACACGGCCGACGCGAGCGGGGCGTCCAGGGGTAGCTCGTGGTGCAGCAGGGCGGGCGTGGTCAGCGGCACGACACGGTCGATCCGCTGATCGCTGACCCGATCGGTCTCCGGGGTCGTCACGGTGGGCATCCTTCCGCCGACCGTGCCCGGGGCCGGTGCCCGGGACGAGCCGGCTGCTCGTACGCAAAAGGGCAGGAACGACAGCTCCTGCCCAGCCGGCTCGGTCCGTGGTGACGTCAGTTCATGGTGAAGTCACCGGCTTGCGAGCCGGCTGCCTAAACCATCGATAGGAACGCGTCACCGGACCAGCGTACCCGACCCGACGGCACCACCCGGGCGGTCGTCCCAGGATGCGGTGCGGGCCTCGCGTGGCGCAGGTGCGCTCTGGGTAACAGGGGGGCCATGACTGTTGAGCAGAGCGACCAGGACCGGGTGGAGTCCCGCGCCCACCTTCTGCCCGAGGAGGCGGCGGTGGGCAGCGACGACCCGCAGGCACAGGCGGAGGCCATTCTCGCCGAGTCGGACATGCGGACGGAGGACCCGGACGCCGCCCCGGACACCGTGCTGGAACGTCGTACCTCGGATCAGACCGTGGTCGCGGTCGAGCCGCCGGACTGAGCGGTCGCCCCGCGCGCCCGGCGCGACCCCCGGTAGGTCTGGTCACGCAGCCAGGCCGGCGGACCTGCCACCCGCAGTTCGGGTGGCAGGTTGCGCACCGGGTCGAAGGCGAGCTGACCGGCGGCGGGGTGCGGGTCTCTTCTCCGATACCCCGAGGGGCGGCGCCGATGCGGCCGGGTCGGCTCGCCGACCGACCGCTCGTCACCTTTCCGCCCCCGAGATCGGATAGCGTCGGGGCATGCCCGACAGCGGTTACCCCTGGCCCATTGAGACGTCCCGACTGGACAACGGCCTGCGCGTGGTGGTGAGTGAGGACCGCACCGCGCCCGCCGTGGCCGTCAACCTCTGGTACGACGTCGGCTCCCGGCACGAGCCGGCTGGCCAGACCGGCTTCGCCCACCTCTTCGAACACCTGATGTTCGAGGGCTCGGTCAACGTGGCGAAGACCGAACACATGAAGCTGATTCAGGGCTCCGGTGGCTCGCTCAACGCCACGACCAACCCGGACCGCACCAACTACTTCGAGACGGTCCCGGCCGAACACCTGGAGCTGGCGCTCTGGTTGGAGGCCGACCGGATGGGCGGCCTGGTTCCCGCCCTCACCCAGGAGACGCTTGACAACCAGCGGGACGTGGTGAAGAACGAGCGCCGGCAGCGCTACGAGAACGTGCCGTACGGCGACGCCTGGCTGCGGTTGCTGCCGCTGCTCTACCCGCCGGGGCACCCCTACCACCACGCCACGATCGGCTCGATGGCCGACCTGAACGCCGCCGACCTCGCCACCTTCCAGGCGTTCCACCAGACCTACTACGCGCCGAACAACGCGGTGCTCACCGTGGTCGGCGACGCCACCGCCTCCGACGTGTTCGCGCTCGCCGACAAGTACTTCGGCGCGCTGCCCGCCCGCGACGACATCCCGCCGGCACCGGACGGCCGCAGTGTCGCCGCCACCGGGCAGACCGCGGTCGAGTCGGTGAGCGCCGACGTGCCCGCGCCGCGGGTGTACATCGCCCACCGCAGCTACCCGTTCGGCAGCCCCGGATACAACGTGATCACCGTGCTCGCCACCATCCTCGGCAGCGGCCGGGGCAGCCGTCTCTACCAGCGGCTCGCCGACGGCGAGAGGATCGCCCAGCCGGACCTGGTCGGGGCGTACGGGGTGGACCTCGCGCACGCCCCGGCACCGCTGATCGCCACCGCCACCGCCCGCCCCGGAGTGAGCGCCGAGCGGCTGGCCGAAGGGTTGGCCGCGGTCGTCGACGAGCTGGCAACCGTGCCGGTCACCGCCGCCGAACTGGATCGGGCCAAGGCGTTGCTCAGCACCGGGTGGTGGCGTCAACTGTCCACGGTCGATGGTCGTGCGGACCTGCTCGGCCGGTACACCACCCAGTTCGGTGACCCGGCCCGGATCGCCGACCAGTTGCCGGCCCTGCTCGCGGTCACCGCCGAGCAGATCGCCGAGGCCGCCGCCGACGTGCTCGCCACCGACCGGGTGATCCTGACCTACCTGCCCGAGGAGACCTCATGACGCTGATCGCCGACCGTCCCGGCCCGGGCGCCGCCCGGCCGTACCGGTTCCCGCCGGTGGTCCGCCGTGCCGTGGCCGGGGGTCAGGTCGTCGCCGCGCACCTGCCGGGGCAGAACCTCGCGGTGGCCCTGCTGCTGCTCGACGTGGGCGCGGGCCAGGAGCCGGTCGGCAAGGAGGGCCTCTCCGGTGTGCTGGCCAAGGCGTTGGAGGAGGGGACCGCCCAGCGGGACGCGGCCGCGTACGCGCTCGCTGTCGAAGGGCTCGGCACCGCGTTGTCGACGGGTCTGGACTGGGACTCGTTCCAGGCCAGCGTGGTGATCCCGGTGGACCGGCTGAGTGCGGCCGTGGAGTTGCTCGCCGAGGCGGTCCGGACGCCCCGACTCGACCCCGCAGACGTACGCCGGGTCCGCGATGACGAGGCGACGGCGCTCCGGATGGACTGGGCAAATCCCGGGCCGCGCGCCGACGCCGCGCTGCGCGCCGACCTGTTCGGTGCGCAGAACCGCTGGGGACGGCCGATGCACGGTGACCCGGAGTCGGTCGCCGCATTGGACGTGGAGGACGTGACGGTCTTCCACTCCGAGTGGTTCCTGCGCCCCGGCACCCTGATCGTCGCCGGTGACCTGGACCGGATCGACCTGGACGCCCTGGCTGCCGCGGCCTTCGCCGGCACCGGTGGCGGCCCTGCCGAGCGGGGCGGCCCACTTGACGTGCCGCTGCACGACGGTCGACGGATCATCCTGGTGGACCGGCCCGGCTCGGTGCAGTCCACGCTGCGGCTGGGCCACCCGTCGGCACACCGGGCGCACCCCGACCACGTGCCGATGACCCTCGCCGGCACGGTGCTCGGCGGGGCGTTCACGTCCCGACTCAACCACCTGCTGCGCGAGGTGCACGGCTACACGTACGGCATCCGGGGTGAGTTCGCCGCGTCGCGGCGGTTCGGCCGGTTCGCGGTCAGCTCCGGCGTGCAGACCGCGGTCACCGCGCCGGCCCTGGTCGAGGCGGTGGGTGAGATCACCCGTACCCAGGCCGGCGGCGTGACCGAGGAGGAGCTGGAGGTGGCCCGCTCCTGGCGTGCCGGGCAGCTCTCGGTCGAGTTGCAGAGCCCTCGGGCGATCGCGTCCGCGCTGACCACCCTGGTGGTGCACGGCCTGCCGGACGACTACCACGCGCGGTTGCGGGAGTCGCTGCTCTCCGCCGACGTGGACCAGGTCTCCGCGGCGGCGGCCACCCACCTGCACCCGGAGGCCCTCACCCTGGTCATCGAGGGCGACGCCGCGGTGATCCGCGAGGATCTGGCGGCCACCGCCCTGGGAGACCTCCTCCCCTGACCCTGCCCCCTCTACCTGTTGATCAAGAGGTTTGCGTCATCCAGAGCGCCGATGCTGACGCAAACCTCTTGATCAACCCCTGCGGGGCGGGGTGTGAGGTGGGGCTCGGTGGGTGGGAAAGGGGTCTCGGTTTCGGGGGTGGTGTCGGTAGCCTCGCGGACATGAGGATCGGCATTGTGGGGGCCACCGGCCAGGTCGGTGGCGTGATGCGGCAGGTGCTGGCGGAGCGGGAGTTCCCAGCGGAGCAGGTGCGGTTGTTCGCCTCGGCGCGGTCCGCCGGGCGCACGCTTCCGTGGCGCGACGGCGAGGTGATCGTCGAGGACGCCGCAACCGCTGACTACTCCGAGCTGGACATCGTGCTCTTCTCGGCGGGTAAGGGCACCGCCCGGGAGCTGGCGCCCCGGGTCGCCGAGGCGGGTGCCGTGGTCATCGACAACTCGTCGGCGTTCCGGATGGACCCGCAGGTGCCACTCGTGGTCGCCGAGGTCAACCCGCAGGCCGCCCTGGACCGGCCGAAGGGCATCATCGCCAACCCCAACTGCACCACGATGGCCGCGATGCCGGTGCTGCGTCCGCTGCACGCCGAGGCGGGCCTGGTCGGCCTCGTCGTCTCCACCTACCAGGCGGTCTCCGGCGCCGGGCTGGCCGGCGTCGCCGAGTTGGACGAGCAGGTCCGCAAGGTGGCCGAGCACGCCGCCGGGCTGGCCTTCGACGGGTCGGCCGTGGAGTTTCCCGCACCGCGCTCGTTCGCCCAGCCGATCGCCTTCAACGTCCTGCCGTTGGCCGGTTCGATCGTCGACGACGGCTCGTTCGAGACCGACGAGGAGCAGAAGCTCCGCAACGAGAGCCGCAAGATCCTGGGCATCCCCGATCTGTTGGTCTCCGGCACCTGCGTCCGGGTGCCGATCTTCACCGGGCACTCGCTTCAGATCAACGCCCGGTTCGCCCGGCCGCTCACCCCGCAACGCGCCCACGA
The DNA here is from genome assembly GCF_040649995.1 of Micromonospora sp. NPDC048835. NCBI lineage: Bacteria > Bacillati > Actinomycetota > Actinomycetes > Micromonosporales > Micromonosporaceae > Micromonospora > Micromonospora sp. NPDC048835. The sequence continues at coordinate 21,649 of NZ_JBEZGM010000042.1, forward strand.
ACTGTTGGCCGACGCGCCCGGGGTGGCGCTCACCGACGTCCCGACGCCCTTGCAGGCAGCCGGCCAGGACCCGACCTACGTTGGCCGGATCCGCGTCGACGAGACCGTGGACCACGGGCTTGCACTGTTCTGCTCCAACGACAACCTGCGCAAGGGCGCCGCACTCAACGCGGTGCAACTCGCCGAGTTGGTCGCCGCCGAGCGCCGCTGACCGACGCCCGCATCGGACCACCGAGCCCTCGCCGTCCGCCGGTGGGGGCTCGGTGGCATTGCGGGTGGTCGCCCGCGACGCCCGGCAGGTCGTGCTTGGATGGGTTGGAGACGATCGTCCAACCTGGAGGACACCATGCCGGATGACCGCACCCAACAGGCGTTGACCGATCTGGTGGCCGGCCGCTCGATGGGGGTGCTCGCCACCATCAAGCGGGACGGGCGTCCGCAGCTGTCCACGGTGCTCTACTCCTTCGACCGGGACGCCGGGCTGATCCGGGTCTCGGTCACCGACGGCCGCGCCAAGACCGCCAACCTGCGCCGCGACCCGCGCGCCAGCTTCCACGTCAGCAGCCAGGACGGCTGGGCGTACGCGGTGGTCGAGGGCCGCGCCGAGCTGACTCCGCCCTCCGCCGAGCGCGGCGACGACACGGTCGAGGAGTTGGTGGCGCTCTACCGGGCGCTGAGCGGCGAACACCCCGACTGGGACGAGTACCGCCAGGCCATGGTCGACGAAGGGCGGATCGTGCTGCGCCTGCACGTCGAGCGCATCTACGGCATGCCGCCCCGCGGCTGACCCACCCGCACCCCGCCCACCGCGCCCGGCCCACCCGCAACCGGCCCACCCGCATCCGGCCCACCGCGCCCGGCCCACCCGCATCCGGCCCACCGCGCCCGGCCCTTGGAGGGGGAGCGGACACGGGCCCGGTGTGGCGGGTACCCGCGCTTCCTCGCCAGCTTCGTCAGGCCCGGCGGGCAGTCGGCGTTACCCCGTCCCGGACGGCGGGTAGACGGGCCGTGCCGACACCGAGAGGGGAGCACCATGACAACGGTCGGAGAGTTCATGACGACCCGGTTGGTGACGATGGACGGCAACGACACGCTCATCGCCGCCGCGCAGGAGATGCGGGACAGCGCGATCGGCGATGTGGTGGTGACCGACGGCGACAGTGTGGTCGGCATCGTCACGGACCGGGACATCACGGTCCGAGGTGTCGCGGAGAACATGGACCCGGGCTCGACCCGGTTGAACCAGATCACCACTCGCGACGTGATCACGGTGAGTCAGTACGACGATGCGGTGGCCGCCGCGGACCTGATGCGGACGTACGCCGTACGCCGACTCCCGGTGATCGACGACGGGCGTCTGGTCGGCCTGGTCTCGATGGGTGACCTCGCGGTCGAGCGTGAGCCGCAGTCGGTCCTGGCCGACATCAGCGCCGACGACCCCAACAACTGACCCGTCCGCCGCGGCCAGCGCCGGCCCTCCCCCTGGGGAGGGCCGGCGCCGTGCCGCCTTGGTGATCAAGAGGTTTGCGTCACGACACGCCGAAGGGGCTGACGCAAACCTCTTGATCACCGAGAAGCGGGCGGGGCGGGGGTCACCCTTTTTGGGCGAGGTTGGGTGGGGGAGCGGCGGGGACCCGTGCGGGGACGTGCAACGCCGGCCGTCCGCGCGACGCGAGCGCGGTGGGTGGGATCCCGGGCCCGGCAACTGGGAGGAGTGGACCCGATGGTGGACGCGACCACGAGGTTCTTCGAGGACCTGGACCGGCGGGGGTACGAACCGCTGTTGGCCAAGACCTCCGGGACGCTGCGGATCGACCTGCACGAGGGTGCGCATACCCGGCACTGGCTGCTGAGGATCGACCACGGCCGGCTGAACGTCAGTCAGGAGGACCGGGAGGCCGACACGGTGATCGGCGCCAGCCCGGTCCTGTTCGACGACATCGCCTCGGGGCGTGAACACGGCCTGGCCGCGCTGCTGCGGGGGGACATGACGGTGACGGGCGACGCCCGTCTCGTCGTGCAGGTGGAGCGGATCTTCCCGGGTTCTCCGGACGCCCGTGGGCCGCGTCGGCGTTTCGCCGGGGAGGTGCACTGATGGGGCAGAGCAACACGATCCGGATCCTGGACGGCAACACGTTCGTCGTCTGCGAGGACACCGGCGACATCGAGGCGACGCCGAGCGAGCCCACCGGGCTCTTCTCCCTCGACACCCGGTTCCTGTCGACCTGGGTGCTGACCGTCAACGGTGAGCGGCTCAACTCGCTCTCCTTCGACGACCTGCAGTACTTCGAGTCGCGGTTCTTCCTGGTCCCAGGGATGGCCACGCACTACATCGACGCGAAGCTGTCGATCATCCGGGAGCGCGCGGTGGGCGGCAGCTTCCGTGAGCAACTGACCATCCTCAACCACGACGAGAAGCCTGTCGACCTGGAAGTACGGATGGACGCGGCGTCGGACTTCGCCGACCTGTTCCAGGTCAAGGACGAGATCCTCAACAAGAAGGGCGAGATCTACACCGAGGTGGAGTCGGACCGGCTGCGGCTGGGGTACCGGCGGGGCAACTTCCGCCGGGAGACCACCATCTCCTCGTCGATGTCGCCCCGGTACGACAGCAGGGGCTTCGCGTACACCGTCCACCTGGAGCCCAACGAGCAGTGGGAAGCCGCGATCGACGTCGAGACCCACGCGGTCGGGCCCGGCGGCCGGGACCTGCGGTTCGGGCTGCGCGTGCACGGCAGCGAGCGGCTCGCGCTCCAGCACGACCTGGAGCAGTGGATCGCCAACGCGCCAAAGGTCAACAGTCAGCACGGCCGGGTGGCCAGCACGTACCGGCGCAGCCTCATCGACCTGGCGGCACTGCGCTTCTCGCCGCTGTCACTCGGCGGCGCCACCCTACCGGCCGCCGGTCTGCCCTGGTTCATGACCATGTTCGGCCGGGACAGCATCCTGACCTGCCTGCAGACACTGCCGTTCACCCCGCAGTTGTCGAAGACGACGCTGCGCATCCTGGCGTCCCTACAGGGCAGCCGGTTCGACGACTTCCGGGACGAGGACCCGGGGCGCATCCTGCACGAGATGCGCTACGGCGAGACCGCGGCCTTCGAGGAGCAGCCACACTCGCCCTACTACGGCTCGGTGGACGCGACGCCGCTGTTCATCGTGCTGCTCGACGAGTACGAGCGGTGGAGCGGGGACGTCGCGCTGGTCAAGGAGCTGGAGCAGGAGTCCCGGGCGGCGCTGCGGTGGATCGACAACTACGCCGACCTGGTCGGGAACGGCTACATCTGGTACGAGCGACGCAACACCGACACCGGCCTGGAGAACCAGTGCTGGAAGGACTCCTGGGACTCGATCTCGTACTCCGACGGCACGTTGCCGCCGTTTCCGCGGGCCACCTGCGAGGTGCAGGGGTACGCGTACGACGCGAAGGTCCGCGCGGCCCGGTTGGCCCGCGAGTTCTGGGGTGACCCGGAGTTCGCCGACCAGTTGGAGCGGGAGGCTGCGGAGCTGAAGGAGCGGTTCAACCGGGACTGGTGGGTGGCCGACGGGGAGTTCTTCGCCCTGGCCCTGGACCCGGACGGCCGACAGTGCGACATCCTCAGCTCCAACATCGGCCACCTGCTGTGGAGCGGCATCGTGGAGCCGGATCGGGCGGAGAAGCTCGCCGCGCACCTGGTCGGGCCTCGGCTCTTCTCCGGCTGGGGGGTACGCACGCTCGCCGAGGGGGAGGTCCGGTACAACCCCATCGGTTACCACAACGGCACGATCTGGCCGTTCGACAACTCGTTCATCGCCTGGGGTCTGCGCCGCTACGGTTTCGCCGAGGAGGCCGCGACGATCGCCAACGGCATCCTGGACGCGGCCACGTACTTCGACGGGCGGTTGCCGGAGGCGTTCGGCGGCTACCCGCGGGAGTTGACCAAGTTCCCGGTGGAGTACCCCACGGCCTGCAGTCCGCAGGCGTGGTCGACCGGCACGCCGCTGCTGCTGTTGCGCACCATGCTCGGTCTGGAGCCGCACGAGGGGCACCTGGCGGTCGAGCCACGGCTGCCGGTGGGGATGGGTCGCATCGAGGTGCTGGACATCCCGGGCCGCTGGGGTCGGGTGGACGCGTTCGCCCGGGGTCGACTGGACCTGGACAACCTCGACGAATGACCGATTCGACCACCGAACCGGCGGTGGCGCGCCGCCCGCGACGCCGCCGGTTCGCCGCTGAGCCGAACCCCAGCCGGTCAGGGTAGATTCTGCCAATGCCGGAGCTCGTGTACCCGCCCGTTATCGCCACCGCCAAGACGCTGTTCCGGGTCCTCGACCTGAAGATCACCATCGAGGGCGCCCACCACGTACCCCGCACGGGCGGGGCGGTGCTGGCCAGCAACCACGTCAGCTACCTCGACTTCGTCTTCGCCGGTCTGGGCGCGAACGCGTCGGGCCGGCTGGTCCGCTTCATGGCCAAGGACTCGGTCTTCACGCACAGGATCTCCGGCCCGCTGATGCGCGGTATGCGACACATCCCGGTGGACCGGCAGGCCGGCGCTGCCTCGTTCCGCGCCGCCGTCGGCGCGCTCAAGCAGGGCGAGGTCGTCGGCGTCTTCCCCGAGGCGACGATCAGCCGGTCGTTCACCGTCAAGGAGCTCAAGAGCGGCACCGTCCGGATGGCTCGTTCGGCCAAGGTGCCGGTGCTGCCGGTCGCGCTGTGGGGCACCCAGCGTCTCTGGACCAAGGGTCGTCCGCGCACGCTGACCCGCCGGCACACGCCGATCACCATCCTGATCGGTGAGCCGATCAACCCGGCGGACTTTCCGGACCCGAACGTGCTGGCGGCCGAGCTGACCACCCGACTCAGCGCCCTCGTCGACCGGGCGCAGCGGGATTATCCGGACACTCCGGCCGGCCCGGACGACACCTGGTGGCAGCCCGCGCACCTGGGCGGCAGCGCCCCCACGCCGGAGGAGGCCGCCGCCCTGGACACGGCCGCCGAGCAGCGCGCCCCCAGCGCCTGACGCCGCTTCACCGGTCCCCGGATGCCGCGCCGCCGGCGAGCCCGCCCCATGAGGGCGGTTCCGGTATCGAGCGGTAGTAGTCGTCCCGGGAGTGGAACTCCACAGGCAACGAGCCGGGCAGCGTGATCCGGGTGTCGCCGGCGAGCAGACCCGGGCCGGCCCGCAGCAGCAGCACGTCACGCTCCTGCCCCGAGAGATCGACCAGTTGCGGACGGCTGAGCCGGAACATGGCCACCGCCCGGCGGACCTGCCGGGCCAGTGCCACGACCTCGGCGGAGGCCCCGCTGAAGGCCAACGCCGGCTGCTGGATGGTGCGCAGCGCGTCGCAGACGATCAGCAGCTGCGCCATTGTGGCCTGCCCGGTCGCCGGCAGCTCCAACCGGGACGGCCACTGCCAGCGGATCTGACCACTCATCAGACCGTGCAGGCGGGCGGGCGGCCGGGCCCGGTGCCCGCCGTCGGCGACGAGCGACAGCTGCGAGCCCCGGCCCACCCAGCAGATCCGCTGGTCGGTGACGGTCACCGCGACCGGCTCGGGCAGCTGCCAACTGCAGCGCACCTCGCTCGGCCCGAGCAGGTAGCCCGCGACCAGCAGGCGGTGCCGCCCGAGCAGCCGTTCACCGGACCTCGGTCGCAGGTTGTGGCGGCGGTCCAGGGTCGGCCCCACGTCGTCGTCCGGGGCGTCGAACCGGTGGGGACCGATGAAGAAGGGGGACGCGTCGGAGTGCATCGTCACGACCTCTCGGTCAGCTGGCTGTGTACTGAAGCCTGACGGACCGGAGTGCCCCTGTCATGACGCCCGTTAGGGGGTCGGCCGGTCGTGTGCCGCCTGTGACCGGTAGATGCCGATCTCCTCCGGCCGGACGAGACCGTCCTCGATCGCGCGGGCGAGTAGTGCCGCCTTCGTGGCGGCCGGCCGCCCCGCCCGGGTGTACTTGATCCGCGCCCGGTCGACGTACTGCTTCACGGTGTGCTCGCTGATCTGCATCCGCCGGGCCACCGACGCCTTGGACATCGACTGGAACCAGAGCAGCAGGGCCTCGCGCTCCTTGTCGGACAGCATCGGCCGGTCCGGTCGTGGATCGCCGACCATCGCACCGGCCAGCGCCGGCGGCACGTACGGGCGGTCGCTCGCGGCGGCCAGCACGGTGGCGACGCAGTGTTCCCGGCCCTCGTGCTTGGCCAGGAACGCCACCGCACCGGCGTCCAGCGCGGCAAGCATCGTCGGCGGGTCGGTGTGCTCCGAATAGACCACCACCCGCCGCCCGGTGGCGCTCAGCTCGGCCAACTTGTCCAACGCCATCCGCCCGTGCAACCGCAGGTCCAGCAGGACGACGTCGGCGCCCGGCGCCGCCCGCAGGACCTCGTCCGGGTCGTCGCCGGTGGCGAGCACCGTGAGGCGGGGCTCGGTGGCGAGCCAGGCGCGGACCCCCTCGACCACCACCGGGTGGTCGTCGACGATCGCCACCCCGATGGCCCGATCGCTGGTCACCGCCGCCACTGGGTCTGCGCCCATCTGATGTTCCCGTCCCGTTCGTAGAGGTACTGCACCGGCCCGTCGTCGTGTTCCCCGGGTGGCGGGCCGGTCGCCTCCGGCCCCTCCCGGTCCGGTGTGACGAGGCTGACCACCACCTCGTCCGGGCCGGAGACCACTGTCAGCCGTGCCCATCCCCGGGCGTCGGCGAGGGTGCCGGTGAGCGGGTCGGCCAGCCGGCGGCGGACCTCCACCGGCAGCGGCGGCGGGGTGCCGATGGTCACCAGGTCGATCGGTAGACCGTTGCGTTCCGCCAGGTCGGCGGCGGCGCGCAACTCGTGCAGCAGCGGGTCGGGCACGTCGTCGGACTCGGCGATCAGCCGGCGGAGCCGGGCGGCGGCAAGCATGCACCGGCGTTGCACCTCCGGGTCGTCCGGGTCGGCCTGGCCGGCGGCCAGGTCACCGAGGACGCGTCCGGCCGCCGAGCTGACCAGGGCGAGCCGGTCCCGGCGGTCCTGACGGCCACGCTCGGCGGCGTCCCGCTCGGCGGCCATCGCGTGACCGGCGACTGACACGGCAGCCCGTTCCCGGGCCAGGCCGACGATGACGGTGCTGCCCACGAAGACCGCGACCGGAAGCGAGAACGTGCCGTAGACGTACATCACGTAGCGGGCCACGTCGGCCGGGTCGGGGCCGTGCCCGAGCACGGCGACAAGCGCGATCAACGCGTGCGTGCCGAGCAGGGCGATCAACCCCACCACTCGCCGCCCCCACACGGCCAGCACGAAGAACCAGCCGAGGGTGCCCCACACCCAGTTGGCGGCGGTGAACAACTGCCGCTCACCGGCCGCGGCGAAGACTGCCGCGTCGACGACCAGCAGCAGCCCGGCCAGCGGCCACGGCGGCAGGGGAGAGCCCTGCAGCAGCCGTACCCCGGCCACCGCGCCGGCCCCGGCGACGAGCACCCAGGCGCCGAGCACCACCGCAGGCGCGGCGAACTCCGCGCGGGCGGCAAGCACCGCAGGCAGCGCGATCGCGACGTGCCAGGCCAACGCGATGGCGACGGCGGCGATCCGGGCACCCCGGTCGGACGCGTGCGCGACGGCGGCCGGTGCGGCGAGCGCCTCGGGGGCAACCGGCTCCCGGGGCGTCGGAACGGTCGCCAGGTGCGGTGCCGCCGGAGCGTCGGTGGGGTGCGCCGGGGTGTTCAGGTCAGCCGACACCGGGCCACTCCAGTCTGATCCGGGTGCCCGCGCCGACCGCCGAGCACACGTCTGCCCGCCCGCCGACAGTCGCCATCCGCCCGTGGATCGACTCGCGCAACCCGTACCGATGAGGTGGGACGGTGGCCAGGTCGAAGCCGGGGCCGTCGTCGGCGACCTCGACCACGACGCCGATCGCGTCGCGGGTCAACCGCAGCGTGGCCCCGGCGCCCGGCGCGTGGCGGACCACGTTTGACAGCGCGGCGTAGGCACTCTCACCTATCGCGTCGGCCACGCCGACAGGGACGGCGCAGGACGCCAGGTCCAGCCGGACCGCAAGCTCGGGGAGCCGGTCGACCACCAGCCGCAACCGTCCGTCGAGTGGCACCGGGCCGTCGCCGGCCACCGGGCCGCCGTCGCTGAGCGAGACGAGGGTACGCAGGTCGGCCGCGCACCGGTCCCGGAAGGCCGCCGATGGTCCGGACACCGCGCCCAGCCCCACCATTGTCAATGTCCCGAGCACGGTGTCGTGCAGGTCGCGGTTCTGTTGGCGTTCGGCCTCGCGGGCGGCACGCGCGACCAACGCCTCCCGGGTCATCCGCTGGTGCTCGACGAAGGCGCGGTCAGCCCGGCCGATGCGCCGGCGCATGACGGCCGCCATCATCGCCGTGCAGGCGGTCTGCGCCAGCAGCGTGGCGGCGTGCGCCCGCGCCTCGGTGGGGTTGCCCGCGGCCTGCGCCCCGGTCACGTAGGTGGCGATCACGAGCAACCCGGTCGGGATCGACCAGCGCGCGGACGCGGTGGCCTGCGTGTTGATCACCGTGGTGCTGGCCAGCACGGCGATCCAACTGCCCTCGCCGGGCAGCACCTCGGGTGCCACCAGCACCGGGATGAGGAGGCAGGTCAGCGCGGTGACCGCCACGTCACCGGCGACGAGGGTGGGGCCGATGCCGTGGCGCAACGCGCGGTGCGCATACCAGAGGGACCAGCCGGTCAGTACGCCCACAGCGGGCAGCAGCACCCCCTGCTCGACCGGCGGGGTCTGCACCGACACGGCCACCGCCGCGCCGAACAGCCCGCAACTCAGCCGCAGCAACGCCGGCAACGTGGTGAAGATGAGGCCCAGGGCGCCGCCGGCCGGGTTGTCCAACGTGGGCGGTGGCACGGCGGGAGTGGCAACGGCCGGCATCGGGAAGTGTCCTTCCGACAACGACCCGGTCCGGGTCCACACGGCGTAGATCGACATCGGACAATAGCATGGACAACGGTATGGGGGTGGCCCCATGTGTGCGGAGTGTCGCTAATGTGTCACTCTGTGCTGCGCGGTTGGATCAGGTCCCAGCGGTTGCCGTAGAGATCGACGAACACCGCCACCGAGCCGTACACCTCGTGCCGTGGCTCCTCCAGGAAACGCACCCCGGCCGCCGCCATCCGGGAGTGGTCCCGGGCGAAATCCTCGGTGTGCAGGAACAGCCCGACCCGACCGCCGGTCTGGTCACCGACCCGAGCCCGCTGCTCGTCACTGCTCGGCCGGGCCAGCACCAGGGCCGTCTCCCGAGCCCCCGCCGGGCGGACCACCACCCAGCGTGAGCCGTCCGGTCGGGCGGTGTCCTCCATCAACTCGAAACCGAGGTCGCCGACGTAGAAGTCGATCGCCTCGTCGTACTCCCTGACCAGCAGCGTGACAAGTCCCAGATGTGCCATTCGGCCATTCTGCCGGCGCACCCGCGCGTGATCCACTCGGGTGCACGGAAGTCGGGCCCTCCGCGGCCAGCCAAGGCCCCGACATCATGAAAGCCGAGTCGATCAAGCGCCGGGCCGGGACGCCGGGAACCGGGTACGTCAGTCGTCCGTCTCATCCTCGGGTGGAAGGGTGGTGAGCCGGATGCGCTCGTCCCGGACGGTACTTGCGGTGGCGCTGCTCGGCATGGCGCTGGGTGGCTGCGGTGGCACGGAAATCGGGCCGGACGGCGCGGCGGAGCCCGCTCCGGCCCAGATCGTCGACGGGTGGACCTCCTGCACCAGGGAGGCGCCGGGCGCCGGTGAGATGGTGCCGTCGTCGCCGGCCGTCGACGAGCCGACGACCGGTCGCATCGACCCCGCGTTCACCCCGGTCGCGGCCGTGGTCTGCGGGCGGGAGATTCGACCCGGCCCCAACGGCGGCCAGGAGCAGGTCGCCACCGAGCGGCGCGCGAACGAGATCGCAGCGCTGCTCACCGCGCTGCGCCTGCCCGACGAGGAGGCCGACGGGAAGGTCGCCTGCACTCTCGACCTGGTCATCCCGCCGTGGCTGGCCCTGCTCGACGACCGGGAGCGCTGGCTGCGGCCGCACATTCCGACGGACTCCTGCGACAAGCCGCGGGCCGAGGTGATCGCCGCGTTGGCCGGGCCGCAGTGGACCACCGTGGACACCCGTACCATCCGGCAGGTCGAATCGGCGGCGGCCGAGGCCGCCGGATGCTCGCAGCAGTGGACCGACATGGTGGCGGTGGAGACCAGGAACGGCCGCGTCGCGCCGGTCGGGCCGGCCGCCCCGCCGGCCGCCGGGCCGTTGCGGCTCTGCGTCTACGAGGTGCCCGCGTCACTTCAGGACGGCGAGAAACCGCCAGGTGATTTCGTGTACGGCGGGCCGCTGCCACCCGAACGCCAAGCGGGCGTGCTCCGGGCGATGTCCAACCGTCGAGCGGTGGTCGACTGCGCCACCCCGGCGTCCCGCTTCGCGGTGCTGCGACCGCTCGACGGAGCGGGCCCCGAGCGGTACGTGGAGCTAGACGGCTGCCGGCGCTTCCTGATCGCGCCGACGACCGACGCCGTGCAGCTCGGTCAGGGCGACGACGCGCTCGCCGCTCTCCTCGGGCCCATCTAGACAGTCCGAGGTAGGCGCTACCGTGCGGTCATGGCAGCTCGGATCTCCCTGACCATGGACTCCGCCGACGCGCAGGTGCTCGCCGCCTTCTGGAAGACGGCCCTGGGCTACGTCGACGAGCCACCGCCGCCGCCCTTCGCCACCCGGGAGGAGTGGCACGCGCAGTTCGACCTGCCGGAGGACGACCTTCCCGAGCACGGCGCGTGGCTGTGCGACCCCGACGGTGTCGGCCCCTTCCTCTCCATCCTCACCGTGCCCGAGCCCAAGATGGCGAAGAACCGGCTGCACATCGACATCCGGGTGCCCGGTCACGGCAGCCTCGACGAGCGGTGGGCGCGGATCACCGCCGAGGCCGAGCGGCTGGTGCAGGCCGGCGGCCGGGTCCTGGAGGAGGTCGACAGGCAACACGTGGTGATGGCCGACCCGGAGGGCAACGAGTTCTGCGTGGCGGCGGCCTCCGCCTGAGCACGGTGTCACCAGCTCTCCGGGCGGTCCGGGTCACGGGCCGGCCGGTAGCCGCCGAGGATCGCCAACCCCTCCGCCTCGGTGTAGCCGTTGCCCCAACCCTTCCGGAACGCCTCGACGGCGAACGGCTTGACCGTCATCTCCAGCACGTCGCTGCCCTGCCGGCGAGCCCGGTAGGGGCCGGCGACAAGATCCCCGGACGGGGCCCGGCCGCCCGGGGCTGGTTGCGCCCGGACGGTCAGCCAACGGCCGGTCGTGTCACCTACCACCAGCGCGCCCTCGACGAACGGGTCGCGCGCCGACCGGCCGAGCGTGACCGAGCACTCCAGCACCCGTCCATCGGGTAACAGCGACTCCAGGCGGAACGGCACCACACAGCGGTGGGCGCGGTCGAGCTCGACCCTGCTGGCCGTGGCCGTCGCCTGCTCCACGGTTTCGGCGTACGACTCCCACTGGGCCCAGAGCCCGTCGGCGGGTTCCCAACGGACGAACCACAGCTTCCGATCGCCGGACGGGTCGAACCAGGCGACCGCCGGGCGGTCACCGACCCGCACGTGGGTTCCGCCCTGGGGCCGTCCCTCCGAGGACAGCGTCTGCTGGAGCGCGTCCAGCGTCGCGTGCTCGCGGGTCAACACGAAGCGGGCCTGACCGCTCGGGCCCCGAAACTCGATGCTCTCGGTGCCCCGCCCGGCACGCCACGTCACGGAATCAGCATCGCGCAACAGGGAATCGGCCGAGAAGTGCACCACCGCGGGATCGGCGCCGACCACCTCGGGGCGGGCGATGGCACCGGCCTGCGTCGGCGCTTCCGGCAGCATGAGCGCCGCCGCCGGCATTCTCAGGTCATCGGAGGTCCGGCCACCCGGGATCGCCAGCACCACCGAAGTGAGGGCGACACATACCGCCGCCACGCCGCCGGCGACGAACCCTCGCCGCCGCCGTCGCAACCGCCGGCCGCGATGCCGGGCCTGTTCCACGATCTGCGTCGGGTCGATGTCGCCGCCCGCACGATGCCTGAGCGTGGTGGCGAGCTGCTGATCGAGGTCGCTGAACATCAGGACTCTCCTGCCCGTGCGAGAGTTTCGGCAAGCTGTCGTTGACGCAGCGCCGCCAGGGCGCGGCTCGCGTGCGTACGAACCGTCCCGGCCGAGCAGGCGAGGATCTCGGCGATCGACGTGTCGTCCAGATCCTCGTAGTAGCGCAGGACGATCACGGTGCGCTGGCGCGCCGGCAGAGCACACACCAGCCGCCACAGCGCGTCGCGCTCGGCGACCCCGTCGGCCTCGTCCATGGTGCCCGCTTCGTCGAGTACGACCGCGACCGCGATCTCCCGGCTGCTGCGTCGACGCCACCAGGAATTGTGGGCGTTGACGAGCATGCGGCGGACATAGGCGTCCGGACGATCCGTCCGCGCGATGCGCCCCCACCTCGCGTACGCCTGGGCCAGGACATCCTGAACCAGGTCCTCGGCCCGGTGCTCGTCGCCGGTCAGCAGCCGGGCGAGCCGCACCAGCGCCGACGTGCGGGCGAACGCGTACTCCTCGAACGTCACGCCCTATTAACGCCGTGGGCCGGCCAACCCGTAGACAGCCCTCGGGCACTTTATTAGCGTCCGGGTCGGTCGTTAACCGGTGCGGTGCTGCCGGGGCCGGGTGCGCTGTTCTGGACGAGAGAGGTCGTGTTGAATGCCGGCCATGTCGCTGACGATCGGACCGGCGTTCACCATCCCCGGTTACACCACCGCAGCCGCACTCGATGACGACGTCGAGGGCGAGGCGACCGTGTACGACGCCGACGCGGTGGTGGGCCACCCGGCCTTCTGGTCGCACTACCTGGCCGGGCCACTCGGCGCGGACCGGGAGTCGGGCGCTGCTTTCGACGTCACGGCGGCCGACTACCAGGAGATGAGTGCTCTCCTCAACGACCCGGAGCACTGGCCAGTCGTGTCCGTGCGGCTCGACCGGGACGCCTGGCTGCGGATCGTGTACCGCAACGTCGAGGACGACGAAGCGCTCGACTTCGTGCAGGCGCGACCGGGTCAGCCGATTCGGATCTTCACCCTGGATGAGGACGCTGGCTCTTCCACGATGACCTGGGCGGAACTGCTCGTCGTGGCGGACCTGCCGGATGATCGGCTGACGTGGGGGCAGCGCCTCGTCCTGTTACTGCCCATGCTGGACCCGCAGGACCTACCCGCCGACGCCGGAGAGGTCCTGGACAGGGCGCTGGAAGCGATCGGCGCTGCGAACCGGGCGGCCGTGGTGGCGGCCCTGCTCGACGTGCTGGGCTGGCGTAACCACTAGGGCCTGTGTCGAAGTCTGTGCCAGGGCTTGAGCTGTTGGGTGAGGATCTTCGCGTGTCGGTGTTCGAGATGTAGCGAGGTCTCCGGTATCTGGTTCAGCGACCAAGCAGAAC
>NZ_JBEZGM010000043.1:0-34993 GCF_040649995.1 Micromonospora sp. NPDC048835
GAACTCAACGCACGGCCACGCCAAACCCTCGACTGGCAGAATCCAGCCGAGGTACTCCACAAACACCTGGTTGCAACCGCCGCTTGAAACCGCCCCAGGCGAACCCGGCGGCCAAGGGGATCTCACTGGAAAAGGCCCGCAGGACGCTGCCGGTGCCGCTGCACCGCGGCGCCCAGAAGGCGTTGCAGGACCTCGGCGCGAACTGACCCGGCCCGGTCAGGTGTCGGCCGGCGCGGTCGCGGCGCGGGCCACACCGACCAGCCGGTCGGTCTCGGCGAGCAGGGTTTCGTCGTCCGCCGGGGTGCCGGGGTCGAGTCGGACCGTCCAGGTCAGACCGTCGACCCCGGCCACGCGCCGGGCCGCGACCCGCGCCGCGCCGCCGGGCACCGGCTGGTGCTCGGTGTACGCGACGGAGCGGGTCACCCGCGCCCGCACCTGGTGCGGCAGCTCCCCCGGGTCGAGCAGCAGGTACGTCTCGGCCGGCCCGTCGGCGACCACCGTGTAGCCGTCCCGCTCGACGACGGGATCGGCGGGGGTGACTGTCAATTCCCGGCCGGACCAGACCGCCTTGAGGATGACGTGCCAGCCGAGTCGGTGCCCCCGGCCGGGCAGCCACAACCCGAGGTTGGTGGCGACCACCACCCCGTCGCCCTCGCCGTTGCCGACAGCGGCCCAGGCCAGCACCCGTTCGTCGGCGGTCAGCGGCGGCCGGTCGGCCGGCGGCAGCTTCGGCTTGCGGCTGAACAGTCCCATCTAGAGGCCTCCCGCAGCCTGCTCGCGCAGCGCCCGGGCGTGCTGCTCCAGGGACAGCAGCTCACCGAAGGCGGCGAAGTACTCGTCCTTGTTGTTGACCGGGTTGATCCGCTGGATGCGTGACTTCAGGTCCCGGACCCGGGCGGTCACCGAACCGAACTGCACCCGGGCCATGGTGATCGACACGTAGCGCGGGTCCGGTTCGCCGTCGATCCGCAGTGGTTCGACGGCCAACTCACCGACAAGCGCCGCGGACGCCAGGTCGTCGCAGGCGTCCCGGACCGACTCGATCCAGACCGCGCCGCCGGTCGCCGACGCGGCACCACCGGCCGCCGCGATGGCCGCGCGCACCGCGACGTGCACCGGGTGGCGGTATTCGGAAGCCTCGACCGCGTCGAACATCGGCCCGGCCAGGACCGGCTGCTGGAGAGCGAGCTTCAGCGCCTCCCGCTCGACCATCGACTGCGGGCTGTCCACTGCCGGCTCGGGGCGGGCTGCGGCCGGCCGGGCCGCCGGGGCGGCGTCGCGGGCGCCGGGCGGCGGGGCGTTGCCGGCCGCGAGCACCGCCCGCTGTACCGGCTCGATCTCCATGCCGAGGTCCATGGCGAGCTTGCGGACGTACTCCGGGCGCTTCTCCCGGTCCTTCAGTCGCGCGACCAGGGGCGCGGCGTGCCGCATGGCCTCGACCCGGCCGTCGACGGTGTCCAGGTCGAAGCGGCCGATCACGTGCCGCAGCGCGAAGTCGACGAGCGGCTCGCGGCGGGCGACCAGGTCACGCACCGCCAGGTCACCCTTGGCCAACCGCAGGTCGCACGGGTCCATGTTGTCCGGGCTGACCGCGATGAACGTGCGCCCGACGAAGCGTTGGTCGTCCTCGAAGGCCCGCAGCGCGGCCTTCTGGCCGGCGGCGTCGCCGTCGAAGGTGAAGATGATCTCGCCGGCCACCTCGTCGCTGTCGAACAGGAGCCGACGCAGGACCGAGATGTGGTCGGCGGCGAAGGCGGTGCCGCAGGTCGCCACCGCCGTGGTCACCCCGGCCAGGTGGCAGGCCATCACGTCGGTGTAACCCTCGACGATCACCGCCCGCCCCTGCTTGGCGATCTCCCGCTTGGCCTGGTCGATGCCGTAGAGCACCTGCGACTTCTTGTAGATCGGCGTCTCGGGGGTGTTCAGGTACTTCGGGCCGTCGTCGTCGTCGAAGAGCTTGCGCGCGCCGAAACCGATCACGTCGCCGGCGAGGTCGCGGATCGGCCAGAGCAGCCGG
Organism: Micromonospora sp. NPDC048835; assembly: GCF_040649995.1. Taxonomy (NCBI): domain Bacteria; kingdom Bacillati; phylum Actinomycetota; class Actinomycetes; order Micromonosporales; family Micromonosporaceae; genus Micromonospora; species Micromonospora sp. NPDC048835. Next base: position 2,018 of record NZ_JBEZGM010000043.1, read on the forward strand.
CGGCGGAACCTGTCGATCAGCGAGCCGGAGCGGGCCTCCCGGGACAGCCCGGCGGTGACCAGCTCCTGGTGGGTGAAGCCCTGCTGGCGCAGGTGCTTGGTGAGCAGGTCCCAGCCCTCCGGCGCGAAGCCGCAGCCGTAGCGCTCGGCGGCGGCCCGGTCGAAGCCCCGCCGCGCCAGGAACTCCCGTGCCGGCCGGGCCCCGGCGGTGCTCAACTGCGCCCGGTAGAACTCGACGGCGGCGGCGTGCGCGGCGACCAGGCGCTGCCGCTGACCCTGCTGCGGGCGGGGGCGCGGGGTGCCCTTGTCGTCCTCGATGTAGCGCAGTTGGATGCCGGCACGGCCGGCCAGCCGCTCAACGGACTCCACGAAGCTGAGGTGGTCGGCGTCCATCAGGAACTTGATCGCGTCCCCGCCGGCCCCGCAGCCGAAGCAGTACCAGACGTTGCGGGCCGGAGACACGTTGAACGACGGGCTCTTCTCGTCATGGAACGGGCACAGGCCTTTGAGGTTGCCGCCGCCGGCGGACTTCAGGGTGACCGTCTCGGAGATCACATCCCCGATCGAGGTGCGTTCCCGGACCAGTGCGATGTCCTCGTCCCGGATCCGCCCAGCCATTCGCCACCCCCTCGCCGTACATCCTGCCCTGCCGGGCCGACGACACGCCGGCCGGGGGACGCCGGTGTGGCGACGACCGCTGCCGGCTGCGCGATTCCGGCCCGGGAGCCGGGCCCGCCGGGGACCATGACCAGATGCGCAGGGTACGGACCGAGGCCACCCACCTGCCCCGATGGCTGGCACGGTGGTTGGGGATCGGTGGCCAGACCCCGCAGACGGACGAGGCAGGTCACCGGCACGCCACCTGGCTGGAGCTCTTCCTCGACCTCATCTTCGTGTACGCCCTGGCCGCGGTGGTGGCCCGCCTCGGCGACGACACCACCCCGTCGCCGGGCGCCGTGCTGGCCGTGATCGGGCTCTTCGTGGTGCTCCAGTGGGCCTGGATCGGGCAGGTCTACTACGACACCCGCTTCGACCCGGACGACGTGCTGCACCGGATGCTCGTGCTCGTCGCGTTGATCGGCGCGGGCGCGATGACGCTCGGCGTCGACGAGGTCCCGGAGAGCGTGCTCCTGCCCATCGGGTACCTGATCGTGCGGGGTGTGCTGCTCCTGCTGTACCTGCGCGCCCGTCCCAGCAGCCCGATGGCCCGGACGGTGACGACGGTCTACCTGATCGGCTTCGGGTCGGGCTGGTTGATCTGGTTGGTGTCGCTCACCGTGCCCGCCGAACTGCGGCCCGTCCTGTGGATCGTCGCGATGGTCATCGAACTGTCCACGCCCTGGGTCGGAATCCGTTGGCTGAACCGCTGGCCGGTGGACAACAGGCACCTGCCGGAACGGATCGGCCAGTTCACCATCATCGTGCTGGGCAGCGCGCTGGCCAGCCTGCTCTTCGCCGTGCCGGACCATCCCCCGCCACACATGATCCTCACCGCCGCGTTGGCCTTCCTGATCCCGGCGGCCGTGTGGTGGGTCTACACCACGTTCGTCACCACCCGTCTGCTCCAGCGCCGGCTACGCGGCGGGCAGGCGTACAGCTATCTGCACATCCCGCTCGGCGGTGCGCTGCTGCTGCTCGGGTGGGCGCTCGGGCAGGTGGTCCGGCTCGTCGACGACAACGCCAACCACCTGCCGCTCGAGTTGCGGCTGCTGCTCGGCGCGTCGATGGTGATCTGGACGCTCTGTGGTCTCGCCCTCTACTGGCTCTGGGCCCGGCCGAGCCGCGCCCGGTTGGCGATCGCCGTCTACGGGGTGGCCTCGGTCTCGCTGATCACCGCGACGGTGCACCAACCACGGCTGATGCTGTCGCTGCTCTCCCTGGCGGTCGTCGGGTACGCCGTCCTGGTCAGCAGGCGACTGACCAAGGCCGGCGCGGCGAACCAGAACCTCGAGGGATGACCGCCGGTCAGGCCGCCGCGGCAGGCTCCGGGACGGCTACCTCCTCGGCCGCGACCTGCTGGTTCCAGTCGGCCTTGGTGGACCGCCAACCCTCGTCGTCCATGCCGCGCCGCCAGTAGCCGGAGATGGAGAGCCGGTCGAGCGGTACGCCCCGCTCGCCGCGCAGAAACCGGCGCAACTCCCGGACGAAGGCCGCCTCGCCGTGCACGAACGCGTGCACCTGGCCGGCCGGGAACTCCAGCGCCCGCACCGCGGCGACGAGCGCCTCGCCCACCGGGCGTGCGCCACGGTGCAGCCAGGTCAGCTCCACTGCCCCGGGGCTGAGCAGCTTCTGCTCCTCGGCCGGGTCGGCGATCTCCACGAAGACGTGCGCCGGCGCACCGAGTGGCAGCCGCTCCAGTGCGGCGGCGATCGCCGGCAGGGCGCTCTCGTCACCGACGAGCAGGTGCCAGTCCGCGTTCGGGTCCGGGGCGTACGCACCGCCGGGCCCGACGAAGTGCACCGGGTCGCCTGGGCGCAACGCGGCGGCCCACGGCCCGGCCAACCCCTCGTCGCCGTGGTGCACCACGTCGACGGTCAGCTCCCCGGCCAGCGGGTCCCAGCGCCGCACCGTGTAGGCGCGCTGTCGGGGCCACTGCTCCCGAGGGAGGTCGCGGCGGATCGCGGCGAGGTCCAACGGCTGCGGGTACGCGACCCCCGGCTGCGGGAAGAGCACCTTGATGTAGTGGTCGGTGAACTCGCCCACCGGCAGACCGACAAGCTCGTCCCCACCGAGGACGAGGCGGATGAGGTGCGGGGTGGGCCGCTCGGTGCGCAGCACCCGGGCCGAGGTGACGTTCCTGGGGCGTTCCGTCATGCCAGTTAGGTTAGCCTAAGCTGTCGCGTCGTCGGTGCCGGGTGCGCCGGCACCGACCAGGCGGGTGTGCCAGGTCACCGCCGCCGGGTCGGTGAGCGAGGCGACCTGGTCGATGACCACCCGCAGTCTGGCCGCGTCGTCCGCGGCGGCCCGCCACAGCGGGGCGAAGATCGGGTCGAGCCCCTCCGGGGCGCGTCGGACCAGCGCGGCCACCAACTCGGCGAGCATGGCCCGCTGCCGCTCGTAGCGACCCCGGAAGCCGCTGCGACGCATCACGTACCGCAGCGCGATGCCCTTGAGCAGGGCGCACTGCGCCCGGACCAGGCGGGGCACCACGAGATCGGCGCCATAGCGGCGGTGCGGGCCCGGCCCGAAGCGCTCCTCCGTGGCAGCCACCGCCGCCGACACGAACAGCCCGGTCACCCCGCTGGTGGTGGCCTTCAACGCGACCTGCGCGCGGTGGCTGCCGTCGTACCCGGCCAACGGGGCGAGCAGCGGGCCGGCCAGCAGGTCGACGAGCACCTCGGCGAGGTCCCTCGCCGACTCCCCGGAGTAGGCGGCGGCCACGTCGGCGCAGAGCGCGGCGCGCTCGTCGGCGTCGGTGAGCAGCGGGTGCAACGTGACGTAGCCGCCGTGGATGCCGTCCTCCACGTCGTGCACCGAGTACGCGACGTCGTCGGCCCAGTCCATCACCTGGGCCTCCAGGCAGCGCCGGTCGCCGGGCGCGCCGTCCCGGATCCAGTCGAAGACGGCCGCGTCGTCGGCGTACACCCCGAACTTGCGCTCCCCCGGCCGGCGCGGCCAGGGGTACTTACCGATCGCGTCGAGCGACGCCCGGGTCAGGTTCAACCCGGCCGACGAGCCGTCCGGGGCGAGCACCTTCGCCTCCAGCCGGGTCAACACCCGCAGGGTCTGCGCGTTGCCCTCGAAGCCACCGCACGGCGTGGCGAGCAAATCCAGGGCGGCCTCACCGTTGTGCCCGAACGGCGGGTGCCCCAGGTCGTGCGCCAGCCCCGCGACGTCCACCACGTCCGGGTCGCAGCCCAGCCGGGCGCCCATCTCCCGGGCGATCTGGGCCACCTCGAGCGAGTGGGTCAGCCGGGTACGCAGGAAGTCGTCGGTGCCGGCGGTGTGCACCTGAGTCTTGGTGGCCAGCCGCCGGAACGCCGCGGAGTGCAGCACCCGGGCCCGGTCCCGCTCGTACGGTGAACGGCGGTGCCCGGTGTCCTTGGGCGGCTCCTCGACCAGCCGGGCCGCCGCCCCCCTGTCACTCCTCGCGCTCACGGAGCACGCAGAACTCGTTGCCCTCCGGGTCGGCCAGCACCGTCCACTCGACGTCACCCTGACCGACGTCGACGTGCCGGGCGCCCATGTCGACCAGGCGCTCGACCTCGGCCTCCCGGTCGGCGGGACGCAGGTCGATGTGCAGCCGGTTCTTGCGGTCCTTGGCGTCGGTCACGGGCACGAAGACCAGGCCGGGCAGGCGGTCGGCGGACTGGCGGATCTCCACCTCGTCGGGCCGCTCGGTGACGATCTGATAGCCGAGCGCCTCGGCCCACCAACGGGCCAGTCGGGCCGGATCGCGGGCGTCGACAGTCAGGTTCTCCCAGACACTGGTCATGCAGTCACCTCTTCCCGTTCGACGCGGCGCCGAATCGGCCGTGTGCGAGCGAGAAAAGATTACGCCCGCCACCACTGCACGACCCGCCCACGACGCATCGACGACTGGCACACAACCACCGATCGGCCCCCAGTTGCCAACCGATCGCCGAGGGTTACGGGCTCGCGGCCGGAAGTGGCCACCTGTAGCGTTCCCAGCGCGGAACGTGACCAGCCGACTGACACAGAGCCCGACCGGTGAGGGGTAACGCTCGTGGACGCAGACACGGTGATGGGAACGGAGCTACGCGGGCTGCGCCAACGCCGACCCGACATCGCTGGTGCGGTGCTTGCCGGCACCGACGGGTTGCTCATCTCCAGTGACCTGCCCAGCACCGACGCCACCCACCTGGCCGCGCTCGCCGCCGCGAGTTTCGGGCTCGGCCACCGGGTCGCCGACACCGTCGGGCAGGGTGAGTTCCGGCAGTCGGTCGTCTGCACCACCGCCGGTTGCGTGGTGACCTACCCGGCCGGGCGCAGCGCCCTGCTGACCCTCGTCACCGGCTCGGCGGCGGGCGACCTGGAGGCGCTGCACGAGGAGGCGCGGGTGGTGGCCCGTCGGGCGGGCTCGTTCCTCGACGTGCGCGGCGGAGGCATCGGCGCGACCTCGGTGCCCGACGCGCACGCTCCACTCGCGACGCGTACCCCGATGGCGACCCTGCCGACGCAGTTGCGCCGCTCGTCCCGACCCACCTGGCGTCGTCCACCGATCTGATCGCCGGCGGCGGCCTGGTGACCGGGCCGCCGCCGGCGTACGTCAGCGGCTGTCCGACCCGCCGCTCTCCACGACGGCCCGACCGGCCTCCAGCCGTGCCACCGGCACCCGGAACGGCGAGCAGGACACGTAGTCCAGGCCGACCTCGTGGAAGAAGTGCACCGAATCCGGGTCGCCACCGTGCTCACCGCAGATGCCGAGCTTCAGACCGGGCCGGGCGGCACGACCCTCCTCGGCGGCGATCCGCACCAGCCGGCCGACGCCGTCGCGGTCCATCGACTCGAACGGCGAGATGCCGAAGATGCCCAGTTCCAGGTAGCGCCAGAAGAACGCGCCCTCGACGTCGTCGCGGGAGAAGCCCCAGCCCATCTGGGTCAGGTCGTTGGTGCCGAAGGAGAAGAACTCGGCGGCCTCGGCGATCTGCCCGGCGGTCAGCGCCGCCCGGGGCACCTCGATCATGGTGCCGATCAGCACCTCGACGCCGCTGTCCCCGACCACCTCGGCGATGATCTTCTCGGCCTCGGCGCGTACCGTCTCCAGCTCCTGCACTGCGCCGACCAGCGGGACCATGATCTCCGGGCGGGCGGTGCCACCCGCGCGGGTGACCGCGACGGCCGCCTCGGCGATGGCCCGGACCTGCATGGCGAACAGGCCGGGGATGACCAGGCCGAGGCGTACGCCCCGCAGCCCGAGCATCGGGTTCTCCTCGTGCATCCGCCGGACGGCGGCGAGCAGCGCCTCCTCCTTGGCGACGTCCTCGCCGCGTTCCTGTGCGACCGCCACGTTGACGGCGAGCTGTTCGAGTGGCGGCAGGAACTCGTGCAACGGCGGGTCGATGAGCCGGACGGTGACCGGCAGGCCGTCCATCTCGCGGAAGATCTCCTCGAAGTCGGCCCGCTGCAACGGCAGCAACGCCCCCAGGGCCGCCTCCCGCTCACCCTCGGCCCGGGCCAGGATCAGCCGCTCGACCAGCTCCCGCCGGTCACCGAGGAACATGTGCTCGGTGCGGCACAGCCCGATGCCCTCGGCGCCGAAGCGCCGGGCCCGGGCGGCGTCCGCGCCGGTGTCGGCGTTCGTGCGGACCGCCAGCCGCCGCTTCCCGTCGGCGTGCGTCATGATCCGGTGTACGGCCCGAACCAGCGCGTTGTCGACGTGCTCGGGATCGAGGCTGCCCTCGAAGTACTGCACGACCTCCGACGGCATGACCGGCACCTCCCCGAGGTAGACCTTGCCGGTGGTGCCGTCGATGGAGACGACGTCGCCCTCGCCGATGGTCTGCCCGGCCACGGTGAACCGCTTCGCGGGCACGTTCACCTCGATCTCGTCGGCACCGGAGACACAGGTCTTGCCCATGCCCCGGGCCACCACCGCGGCGTGGCTGGTCTTGCCGCCGCGCGAGGTGAGGATGCCCTTCGCGGCGATCATGCCGTTCAGGTCGTCCGGGTTGGTCTCCCGACGAACGAGGATCACCGACTCCCCCTCGGCGGCCAGCTCGACGGCCCGCGCGGAGGTGAAGACGACCGTGCCGGACGCCGCGCCGGGCGAGGCCCCGATGCCCTTGGCGACCGCCTCGAACTCGTGGTCGAGCTGGAAGCGCGGGAACATGAGCTGGGCCAGTTGCGCGCCGTTGACCCGGTGCAGCGCCTCGTCCAGGTCGATCAGACCCTCGTCGACGAGTTGGCCGGCGATGACGAACGCGGCGGCGGCGGTGCGCTTGCCGACCCGGGTCTGCAACATCCACAGCTTGCCGCGTTCGATGGTGAACTCGATGTCGCAGAGGTCCCTGTAGTGCTCCTCCAGCCGGGCCATGATGCCGAGCAGCTCGTCGTAGGAGGACTTGTCGAGCTGCTCCAACTCCTGCAACGGCACCGTGTTGCGGATGCCGGCGACCACGTCCTCGCCCTGGGCGTTGGCCAGGTAGTCGCCGTAGATGCCCTGCGCGCCGCTGCTCGGGTCGCGGGTGAACGCGACCCCGGTGCCGGAGTCGGGCCCGAGGTTGCCGAAGACCATGGTCACCACGTTGACCGCGGTGCCGAGGTCGGCCGGGATCCGCTCCTGGCGACGGTAGAGCACGGCGCGCTCGGCGTTCCACGAGTCGAAGACCGCGCGAATGGCCAGGTCGAGCTGTTCGCGTGGCTGCTGCGGGAACTCCCGACCGGTGTGCTTCAAGAAGATCTTCTTGTACGCGTCGACGAGCCCACGCAGGTCGTCGGCGTCCAGATCCAGGTCGTCGTGGGTGCCCTTGGCGTGCTTGGCCCCGTCGAGCGCGTGCTCGAACTCCTCGCCCGGCACCTCGCAGACGGTCTTGCCGAACATCTGGATGAGTCGCCGGTAGGAGTCCCAGGCGAACCTGTCGTTCTGTCCGGCCTGGGCGGAGAGCCCCTCCACGCTCTGGTCGTTGAGACCGACGTTGAGGACGGTCTCCATCATGCCGGGCATGGAGAACTTGGCGCCGGAGCGGACGGACACCAGCAGGGGGTCCTGCGGGTCACCGAGGCGTTTGCCCATCGCCCGCTCCAGCGATTCCAGGTGCGCCTCGATCTGGCCGGCGAGCCCGTCCGGCTCCTGTCCCGTCGCGAGGTACGCCTGGCACGCCTCGGTGCTGATGGTGAAGCCGGGCGGGACGGGCAGGCCCAGGTTGGTCATCTCGGCGAGGTTCGCCCCCTTGCCGCCGAGCAGCTCCTTGAGATCCTTGTTGCCCTCGGAGAAGTCGTAGACGTACTTGTGATCGACGGTCTCTTGCGCTGCCACCAGAGCCTCCACAACACACGCCGGCTGGACACTTAACGAAGGTTCAGTTTTCTTGGGCGAAGGTTAAGCGAACATCGAGCACCCTGGGACTGTTCGGTGACAATTGGCACAGCCATCCCGACTATCCGTGTTCGTACCGGTTTTTGGGAACGCTTCCACGCACACCATCACGCATGCCGGCCGAGCGTCGTACGCTTGACGCCACGCCAGCCGGTGAACCTCACTTTTGCCATAACCGACGCGAATACACCCCCTCGGAGTCGCCGCCGTGTCGACCACCTCCTCCCCCGGCCCCACCGCCGTCCCCGCGACCGGCGAGGTGCCGCTGCCGACCCGCGAACCGGAGGTGGCCGCGCTGGCCCGGGCGGCCGAGCAGTCGGCCGGCGACCTGCTCGCCCCGTCGGCCCCGCACCGGCTGGCCGACGTCGTCCCCGCCCCGCACCAGGTCCAGCCGGACCCGACCGGGGACTGGGTGCTCCCGGCTGAAGCGGTGATCGTGGCCAGCGCCCAGCCCGCCGCGCTTGCGGTCGCCGAGCAGCTCGCCCAGCTCCTACGGCCGGCCACCGGCTACCCGCTGCCGGTCACCGACGCCACCACGCCGGAGCCCGCCGGTGGCATCGCGCTGGTGCTCGAGGCCACCGCCGACCTCGGCGCGGAGGGCTACCGGCTGGACATCACCACCGATGGGGTACGCGTCACCGCCGCCACCGGCGCCGGCCTCTTCTACGGCGTCCAGACCCTGCGCCAGTTGCTGCCGGCGGCGATCGAGAGCCCCGAGCCGGTCGCCGAGCGCTGGGCGCTGCCCGGCGGGACCATCACCGACGCACCCCGCTTCCCCTACCGGGGCGCGATGCTCGACGTGGCGCGGCACTTCTTCGCCGTCCCGGACGTGCTGCGGGTGATCGACCACCTGGCCCGCTACAAGCTCAACCACCTGCACCTGCACCTCACCGACGACCAGGGTTGGCGGATCGCCGTCGACTCCTGGCCGAAGCTGACCACCGTCGGCGGGGCGACCGAGGTCGGCGGCGGCCCCGGCGGGTTCTACCCGAAGGCCGACTACGCGCGGATCGTCTCCTACGCGGCCGCCCGCCACATCACCGTCGTCCCGGAGATCGACCTCCCGGGGCACACCAACTCGGCGCTTGTCGCGTACCCGGAGCTGGCACCGGACAAGACGGCGCCGCCGCCGTACACCGGCACCGAGGTCGGCTTCAGCTACGTCGACCCGGCCGACGAGCGGACGTACGACTTCGTGGCCGACGTGTTGGGCGAGGTGGCCGCGCTCACCCCCGGCCCCTGGCTGCACATCGGCGGCGACGAGGCGTTCAAGGTGAAGGGCGAGGTCTACACCGGTTTCGTCGAGCGGGTCCAGCGCATCGTGGCCGACCTCGGCAAGACCGTCGTCGGCTGGCACCAGCTCGCACCCGCCGCCCACCTCGACGGGCGGGTGCTGCAGTGGTGGGGCACGAACGGCGAAGACCCCACCACCGTCGACGCCGTACGACGGGGCGCCCGGCTGGTCGTCTCCCCCGGCAACCACGCCTACCTGGACATGAAGTACGCCCCGGACACCCCGATCGGGCACGACTGGGCCGGCCTCATCGACGTACGAAAGGCCTACGACTGGGATCCGGGCACACACGTCGTCGGCGTACCCGCCGAGGCTGTGCTCGGTGTGGAGGCCCCACTCTGGACCGAATCGGTCACCTCGCTTGCCGACATCGAACTCCTGCTCCTGCCCCGCCTCCCGGCCATCGCCGAACTGGGCTGGTCACCCCGGGCAAGCCACGACTGGGCCAGCTTCCGCGACCGCCTGGCCGGCCAGGGCCCGCGCTGGACGACGGCCGGCATCACCTTCCACCGCGCGCCCGAGATCCCCTGGTCGACCACGCCGACCATCCCCACGCAGCGCAACGTTCCCCAGCCCGACACCGCCACCCACCTGACCCCCGAGTAGAGCGGTCCACCCGGCCCCTGCCCCCGGGCTCCGGGCCGGTCGGGGGTGCCCGAACGGGGCAGACCGCCGTGATCCACTCGGGTTTCATGAAGTCGGGGTATCCCCGGCGCTGGGACACCGCGATTTCCGTGAGCCCGAGTCGATCAGGCCATTCTGGTCGCCGGTGTCCGGTTGTCAGGTGGGTGCCTTGTCCGGTTTGACCGCGGCTGTCGGGTGGTCGGGGCCACCCCGGCGGTGGAATCGGGGGCCGGCCGGGGTCGTTATACCTGGCATGCCACCGCGACCGTCGGGTCGTGGGGCGCGGCAGCCGCCGGGAACACCTGGCAGGCCGCCCCGGTTACATCCCCCGCAACGCCCGAGCAGGTCCCCCCGGGATCGCCGACGTTGCCCCGTGAACTTTCCCCGCACGGCCGCACCCCCCGAGGTTGTGTGTGGGCACCCCCGATGCAGAGGAGCACGCCATCATGCGTACCGATCTGATCCGTAAGACCGCCCTGACCGCCGCCGGCCTCGCGTTCACCGGCGGCGCCATCGCCGGCCCCGTCACCACCGCCTTCGCCGCCCCCACCACCGGCAAGCCGGCCACCCAGACCCAGACCGACCGCAAGGGCCACGGCGAGCGCGAGCTCGGTGTGCGCTACGAGGCGCAGCCGAACTTCTACTACTGCGGCCCCGCCGCCACCCGTAACGCCCTGAGTGTGCAGGGTAAGAACATCAACGTCGATGACATGGCCAAGGAGATGGGCACCACCGAGGCCGGCACCAACTCCATCAACGACATCACCCCCGTGCTGAACAAGGAAACCGGCAAGAACGACGCCTACCGGTCGGTCGAGATCAGCACCCCCGCCGCCAACACCAAGCAGACCGACACCCTGCGCGCCGACATCGTCAAGACCGTCGACGACGGCCGGGCCGTGGTCGCGAACATCGCCGGCACCAGCGTCGACACCGACGGCGGCGTGCACTCCTACGAGGGCGGGCACTACATCAGCGTCGTCGGCTACCGCGACAACGGCAACACGGTGAAGATCGCCGACTCCGCCGACCCGAACACCGCCTCCTACTGGATCAGCGTCGAGCACCTCGCGGACTGGATCGCCACCCGCGGCTACGCCACCAGCTGACCCACCGCACCACGACGAAGGGCCGGACCCCACCACGGGGTCCGGCCCTTCGGCATGACCGGGTCACTGTCCAGAGCACAGAAGGCCCACCCCACTGACCGCGTCACGGGTCCTTTGGAGCTGATGTCGTAAACGAATCCGGGCCGAGCGGGCCGAGCGAGCCGAGCGAGCCGAGCGAGCCGAGCGAGCCGAGCGAGCCGAGCGAGCCGAGCGAGCGGGCGATTCGTTCACGACATCAGCTCGAAAGGGCTTCGAACTCAGATGCCCAGCCTCCGCGCCGAGGCCGCGTTCGGAAGGGACGTTCGCGGGGCGTCTCTGCTCGACGGGCCGACGGCTCAGCCGCCGGAGTCGTCCATCTCGGCACCCTCGGGGACCGTGTCGTCGTCGCGGCTGGCGAGCCAGCCGTCCGGCAGGGCGACCTTGCCCGGCGAGTTGGTGCGCCCGCGCGGCTGACCCAGCGCGGTCACCGGGAACGGCTCCGCCGGGTCGAGCTTGCCGAGCAGGTCGTCGAGCTGGGCCAGGCTTTCGATCATCGCCAGCGAGCGACGCAGCTCGCCGCCGACCGGAAAGCCCTTGAGGTACCAGGCGACGTGCTTGCGGAAGTCGGTGCAGCCGTCGCGTTCGCCCCGGGCCGGGTTGCGGGCGCCGGCGGTGAACTGGTCGACGAGCAGCTCGGCGTGCCGGCGCATGGTCACCGCCACCTCGCCGAGGGTGGGCAGCCGCCGTTCCGGCCGACCGTTGAAGGCGGCCTCCAGGTCGGCGAAGAGCCACGGTCGGCCCAGGCAGCCGCGCCCGACGACCACGCCGTCGACGCCGGTGTGGGCCACCATGCGCAGGGCGTCGTGGGCCTCCCAGATGTCGCCGTTGCCGAGCACCGGCACGTCGAGGGCCTGCTTCAGGGTGGCGATGGCGTCCCAGTCGGCGGTGCCCGAGTAGCGCTGCGACGCCGTCCGCCCGTGCAGGGCCACCGCGGCCACGCCGGCCTCCTGGGCGGCGAGGCCGGCTTCGACGTACGTCAGGTGGTCGTCGTCGATGCCCTTGCGCATCTTGACCGTGACCGGCACCCCGGAGGGTGCCGCGGCGTCCACGGCGGCCTTCACCAGCCGGGCGAAGAGCCGGCGCCGCCACGGTAGCGCCGCGCCGCCGCCCCGCCTGGTGACCTTGGGGACCGGGCAGCCGAAGTTGAGGTCGATGTGATCGGCCAGGTCGCGCTCGACGACGATGCGCACGGCGGCGGCGGTGACCTCCGGGTCGGTGCCGTAGAGCTGGAGGCTGCGGGGCTTCTCGTCGTCGCCGAACGCGATCATCCGCAGGGTCTTCGGGTTGCGCTCGACGAGCGCCCGAGTGGTGATCATCTCGCAGACGTAGATGCCGCCGCCCTGCTCCCGGCAGAGCCGTCGGAAACCGACGTTGGTGATCCCGGCCATCGGGGCGAGCACGACCGGCGGCCACACCTGGTGGGGGCCGAGGGTCAACGGGCGCAGCGCGGGCAGGGTCGGGGCGGTCACCGCCCAAGTGTACGGGGCCCCGACTGACCAGTCGGGGCCCCGTGACCTGCGTCAGCAGCCGGGAAGGCGCTCGATCAGGTACCGCTCGACCTGGTCCAGGGAGACCCGCTCCTGGGCCATGGTGTCCCGGTTGCGGACCGTCACCGCGTTGTCGTCCAGGGTGTCGAAGTCGACGGTGACGCAGAACGGGGTGCCGATCTCGTCCTGCCGACGGTAGCGGCGGCCAATCGCCTGCGAGTCGTCGAACTCCACCACCCAGCGCTTGCGCAGCAGCGTCGCCAGGTCCTTGGCCTTGGGCGACAGCGCCTCGTTGCGGGACAGCGGCAGCACCGCCACCTTGACCGGGGCGAGCCGCGGGTCGAAGCGCATGACGGTGCGCTTGTCCACGCCGCCCTTGGTGTTCGGCGCCTCGTCCTCGTCGTACGCCTCGAGCAGGAAGGCGAGCACCGCGCGGGTCAGACCGGCGGCCGGCTCGATGACGTACGGCATCCAGCGCTCACTCTTGCCCTGGTCGAAGTACGACAGGTCGACGCCGGAGTGCTTGCTGTGCGTGGAGAGGTCGAAGTCGGTGCGGTTGGCGACACCCTCCAGCTCGGCGAACTCGCTGCCGCCGAACTGGAAGCGGTACTCGATGTCCACCGTCCGCTTCGAGTAGTGCGACAGCTTCTCCTTGGGGTGCTCGTACAGACGCAGATTGTCCGCCGACAGGCCGAGGTCGAGGTACCAGTTCCAGCGCTCCTGGAGCCAGTACTCGTGCCACTGCTCGTCGGTGCCCGGCTCGACGAAGAACTCCATCTCCATCTGCTCGAACTCACGGGTCCGGAAGATGAAGTTGCCCGGGGTGATCTCGTTGCGGAACGACTTGCCGGTCTGCGCGATGCCGAACGGGGGCTTCTTGCGGGCGACGGTCTCGACGTTCTTGTAGTTGACGAAGATGCCCTGCGCGGTCTCCGGGCGCAGGTAGTGCAGCCCTTCGTCGCTCTCCACCGGGCCCAGGTAGGTCTTCATCAGGCCGTTGAACATCTTCGGCTCGGTGAAGGTGCCCTTGTTGCCGCAGTTGGGGCAGTTCAGCTCGGCCAGGGAGGTCAGCGGCTTGCCGTGCTTCTCGGCGTACGCCTCCTCCAGGTGGTCCGCGCGGAACCGCTTGTGACAGAACTGGCACTCGGTCAGCGGGTCGACGAACTCGGCGATGTGGCCGGATGCCTCCCACACCTTGCGGGCCAGGATGACCGCGGAGTCCAGGCCGACGACGTCGTCGCGCTGCTGGACCATGGTCTTCCACCACTGCCGGCGGACGTTCTCCTTGAGCTCCACGCCGAGCGGGCCGTAGTCCCACGCCGATCGGGTGCCCCCGTAGATCTCACTGGAGGGGAAGACGAAGCCTCGGCGCTTGGCGAGGCTGACGACGGCGTCGATACGGTCGGCTGGCATGTTTCCTCCTACGCCGGCTGGCGGTCGGCGGGGGCGAGATGTGGATGGAACGGTCGGTTCGGGACAACGGTACGACCACTGCCGCCCCGAGCCCAGCAGAATACCGGTGGCGGGTCAGCTGACCTCGCAGACCTCCACACCGCCGGTCTGCCCGTCCTGGCCGAGGCTCACCTGTTGCCGCTCCCGGTCGCCGCCGTCGAGGGTCACGTCGACAGGCACGGTCAGGTAGGTGGTGTCCACCTCGCCGACCCGGAACGCGGTCACCTGTGGCTCGGCGGCGGCCCGCCGCTCGAACTCTGGCCGGGACTCACGCCGCTGCGCGTCGTCGCAGAGCTGGTCGTACGCCCGCCCGTAGTTCCGCTCGACGAGCGCCTGGTAGTAGTCGCCGGTCACGGTGCGGGCCTGTTCCCGGATCGCCTGGACTCCGCTGACGGCCAGGCCGACGACGGCGGTGCCGCCCCCGCCGCAGCAGAGCACCACGGCGAGCGCGCCGACGCCGAGGCCGATCCAGAGCCGGGTCCGGCGGCCCTCGGTGGGCGGTGCGGCGAACGGCGGAGCCACCCCGGGACCGGGTGGCGGGGCGGGTGCGGTCATAGGAGCAGCGTAGTGTCCGGCGGCTCAGCGGTAAGGACCCGCAGCCCGATCACTCTCGGCGACGACGACTGCCCCGCCGGGGGCGGCGGTGGCGAGCGCCTCGTAGGCGGAGGGCTCGTCGACGGACTCGGCGAGCAGCGGCACGGCGCTGACCTTGACCTCGAAGGCGCCAAGCGCCCGCCGATAGGTGCCGACCGACTCCCACTCGGTGACGAGCGACCAGTGCCGGGGGTCGTCGAGCGCCCGGACCAGTTGGCCGCGCAGGTAGCCGGGGCGGGCGGCAAGCGCGGTGAGGGCGGCGTGCGCCCGTTCGGTGAAGCCGTCGGCGGTATCGACGTCGACCACGAACCGGTTGGTCACCAGCACCGGGGGTTCCTCCTCGTAGAGTCTGTGGGATGCAGCGTACGCAGCGCCCTCTGCTCGCCCGGTTGGCCGGGGCGAACCCCACGTCGGTGTTCCTGCTCACCCTGGTGGTGGTGCTGGTGGCGTTCTTCACGCCCGGGGTGGTCGGTGGGCTGCTGACGCTCGCGCTCGCCGGCCTCCTGATCGCCCTGTTGGCGACGACCTGGGCGGTTCAGGCGCCGCAGACCCGGGTGATTCGACTGGTGATGCTGACCTTGCTGGTGACGGTGGGCCTCGTGAAGCTCCTCTGACATGCAATCATGCGTTTTTGACAATCATTATCGTTGCCACGGACAGTTGCTGACATGACCAACCGCTCCACGTACCGTGTCCTGGCCGCCGCGACCGCCCTGCTCACCCTGGGCGCCGGGGCCGGCTGCTCCACCGGTGACTCCGCCGGCGCCGACCCCCAGCGGGTCGACGTGGTGGCCGCGTTCTACCCCCTCCAGTTCCTGGCCGAACGGATCGGCGGCGACGCGGTCCGGGTGACAAACCTGGCCAAGCCCGGCGCCGAGCCGCACGACCTGGAACTCAACCCGAGCCAGGTCGGCGAGGTCAGCGACGCGGAGCTGATCGTCTACCTCAAGGGGTTCCAGCCCGCGGTGGACGACGCCGTCGCCCAGAACGGCGGCGACCGGGCGTTCGACGTGACCAGCGTGCAGCCGCTGCTGGACGCGTCCGCCGGCGGGCACAACCACGAGGGCGAGGAGGAGCACGCCGAGGAGGGCAACCGCGGCAAGGATCCGCACGTCTGGCTCGACCCGACCCGGCTGGCCGGCATCGGCGACCAGCTCGCCCAGCGGCTCGGCAAGGCCGACCCGGAGCACGCCGCCGACTACACCGCCCGGGCGGCGGCGCTGCGCGCCGACCTGACGACCCTGGACGGTGAGTTCAAGCACGGCCTGGCGACCTGCCAGCGGCGGGAGATCGTGACCAGCCACGCCGCGTTCGGCTACCTCGCCGACCGCTACCAGTTGGACCAGGTCGGCATCACCGGGCTGAGCCCCGACGTCGAGCCCTCCCCGCAGCGCCTCGCGCACGTCATCGAGGAGGCGAAGGAGCACCAGACCACCACGATCTTCTTCGAGACCCTGGTCAGCCCCAAGGTCGCCGAGACCATCGCCGGTCAGGTCGGCGCGAAGACCGCTGTGCTCGACCCGATCGAAGGGCTCGCAGCCGGCAGCGACGGGGACTACCTTTCGGTGATGCGCACCAACCTGCGGACCCTGCAGACGGCCTTGAGCTGCTCGTGACCTCACCTGTCATCACCGTCGAGCACGGGGTGGTCGGCTACGACGGCCGCCCCGTGCTCCGGGACATCTCGCTCACCGTGACCGCCGGCGAGGTGGTCGCGATTCTCGGCGCCAACGGCTCCGGCAAATCCACCCTGATCCGCGCCGTGCTCGGTCTGGTGCCGATCAGCTCCGGCTCGGTCACCCTGTTCGACCGGCCGTTGCGGCGTTTCCGGCAGTGGGCCCGCATCGGGTACGTCCCGCAGCGCCTCGGCGCCGGCGGCGGCGTACCGGCCACCGTCCGCGAGGTGGTGGCCTCCGGCCGGCTGGCCCGCCGGGGGGTGCTGCGTCCGCCCGGTCGCGCCGACCGCGCAGCCGTCGACGCCGCGCTCGGCGCGGTAGGGCTCGCCGACCGGGCCGGCGACCCGGTGTCCACGCTCTCCGGCGGCCAGCAGCAGCGCACCCTGATCGCCCGCGCCCTGGCCGGGAAACCGGAGCTGCTGGTCCTCGACGAGCCCACCGCCGGGGTGGACGCGGCCAGCCAGGAGGCGTTCGCCGGCGCGCTGCGCGACTTCGTCGCCGACGGCGGGACGGTGCTGCTCGTCGCCCACGAGTTGGGCCCGCTGCGACCGGTGATCAGCCGGGCTGTCGTCGTCCACGAGGGTCGCATCGCCCACGACGGCGCGGTGCCGGACCCGGCCGGCCACCACGCGGAGCCCGACCACGACCACGTGCACCCGCACTGCTACGACGAGCCCGCCGGGCTGTGGAGCAACTGACCCATGGAACTCTTCCAGTACCCCTACATGCAGCGCGCCCTGATCGGCGCGTTGATCATCGGGCTGGCCGCGCCGGCGCTCGGCATCTACCTGGTGCAGCGCCGGCTGGCGCTGATCGGCGACGGTGTGGGGCACGTGGCGCTGACCGGCGTCGGTGCGGGGCTTCTGCTCAACCGCTCGCCGGTGCTCGTCGCGGTGATCGCCGCCACCATCGGCGCGGTCGCCATCGAGCTGGTACGAGCCCGTGGGCGTACCTCAGGTGATCTGGCCCTGGCCCTGCTCTTCTACGGCGGTATCGCCGGCGGCGTACTCCTGGTCGGGCTCTCCGACGCGACGAGCGCGAACCTCAACGCGTACCTCTTCGGGTCGCTGACCACCATCTCGCCGGCCGACCTGACCACCATCGCGGTGCTCGGCGCGGCGATCCTGGTCACGATGATCGCGCTGCGGCCGGCGCTCTTCGCGGTCAGCCACGACGAGGAGTACGCCCGGGTTTCCGGCCTCCCGGTCCGCACGCTGAACCTGCTCATCGCCGTCGCCACCGCGGTCACCGTGACCATCGCCATGCGGGCGGTCGGAGTGCTGCTCATCAGCGCGTTGATGGTGGTGCCGGTGGCCACCGCCCAGCAGGTCACCCGGGGCTTCCGCAGCACGATGGCGGCGGCGATGGCGCTCGGGCTGTTCGCGGCCGGCTCGGGTGTCTGGGTGGCGGCCACGGCGGACACCGCGCCGGGTGCCTCGGTGGTGCTCGTGGCGATCGCCTCGTTCCTGGTGGTGGCCGTGGCCGGCGCGGTCTGGCGGGTGGTGCGCCGCCGGTCGACGCCGACCGCCGCACCGACGCCGGAACCGCACGAGGTCGTGCTGAGCTGAGCCTGATCAGCAGGGCGTCAGTGGTATTGGTTACCGTTGCAGGATGACCAGCGCGACGGGCTACGAAGGGTTCGACGGGGCCAGCGAGTTGCTCCGCGCCCTGTCCGCTCCCATCCGGCTGGCGATCGTCAGCGAGCTGGCCGGCGGTGAGCGGTGCGTGCACGAGTTGGTGGAGAAGCTCGGCGCGGCGCAACCACTTGTCTCCCAGCACCTGCGGGTGTTGCGTGGAGCGGGCGTCGTCAGGGGCTCCCGCCGGGGCCGCGAGATCGCCTACAGCCTGGTCGACGAGCACGTCGCGCACATCGTGGCGGACGCGGTCAGCCACGCCGGGGAGGGTTCATGAGCGAGAGCGGCGCCGCGGTACGCAACACCCGGCAACGGTCGGCGGTGAGCGCGCTGCTGGGCGAGATGGAAGGCTTCCACAGCGCCCAGGACCTGCACGCGATGCTGCGGCAGCGCGGCGAACGGGTCGGCCTGACCACCGTCTACCGCACCCTCCAGGGGCTCGCCGATGCGGGTGAGATCGACGTGATGCGCCCACCGGGCGGTGAGCACCTCTACCGCCGGTGCAGCGAGGGGCACCACCACCACCTCGTCTGCCGGGCCTGCGGTCGTACCGTCGAGGTGGCCGGCCCGGCCGTGGAGAGCTGGGCCGACCGGGTCGCCGCGCAGCACGGCTACGCCGACGTCAGCCACACCCTGGAGATCTTCGGCACCTGCCCGACCTGCGTCCGCTGACTAACCTGTCGGCGTGACAGATCTTCGATTCGTGCGGGTCCAGGCAGTGGGCAGCGAAGCGACAGCCCTCGACTGGCAACACATCCACAATCTGATCATCCCCACCGATCCGCTGTCGGCCGACGAGATCGCCGTCCGCGCGCAGCGGAACATCCTGGAGGTCGCGTACCTCGACGGAGTGCCGGTGGGCTGCTCGACGGTGCGACCCCCGACGTCCGAGCCGGCGACCGTGATCGCGCGCGTGCTGCCCGAGAAGCGTCGCCAGGGCTTCGGGACGCACATCTACGAGCGCGGGCTGGCCACGGCCCGGGAACTCGGCGCGCAGGTCGTCCACACCGTCGTCCTGGCGTCAAACGACGACGGCCTCCGCTTCGCCCGTCACCACGGCTTCGTCGAGATCGAACGGTACGTCCTGCCGGGCCACACCATCGCGTTCGTGGACCTGCGGCTCGCCTGACCCACGGCCCGTGCGCCACAGCGCGTGCGCCACAGCGCGTGCGCCACAGCGCGTGCGCCACAGCGCGTGCGCCACAGCGCGTGCGCCACAGCGCGTGCGCCACAGCGCGTGCGCCACGGCCGGCACCCGCGTCGGTCACCGGGGCGTCGTCGGTGCCCCGGCCGCACCGCACCGGTCACCGTCGGTGCCCCGGCCCGCACCGCACCGGTCACCGGGGCGCCGTCAATGTCCCGGCCGGCACCGCACCGCGGCTCGCGCAGCCCTGCTCGCCCGTGACACCGCCGGCTGCTGCCGGGCCGGCGGTGTTCCCCCGGCCGCCGATCGACGGGTGCCGGGGCGTCGTCGTTCGTGACACGCTGGCCGGCGTGAAAATTTATGCTGATCGGTTCCCGACCGCCGCCCGTCAGTTGCTCACCGACCTGCTCGTCGTCGCCTGGGTGTACGCGGCGATTCGGGGCGCGCTGTGGTTGCACGACCTGGTGCAGAAGCTCGCCGTGCCGGGGCAGAAGCTGGAGGGCGCCGGGAGCGGCCTCGCCGACAACCTCGCCGACGCGGGCGGCAAGGTCCGCCGGGTACCGCTTGTCGGTGACGAGTTGACCGCGCCCTTCCGGCAGGCCGCCGAAGCCGCCCGGGGCCTCGCCGACGCGGGCCGGGACCAGCAGCACCTGGTCGACCAACTCGCGCTCGCCCTCGCCGTCGCGGTGCTGATCTTCCCGCTCGGCCTGGTGCTCTTCGGTTGGCTGCCGTTGCGGGTGCGCTGGATGCGTCGGGCCGGGTCGGCCGCGAAACTGGCCGCCGGTCCGGCCGGCCGGGACCTGCTCGCCCTGCGCGCGCTGGCCACCCAACCGCTGGGGCGGCTGACCCGCATCGCGCCGGACGTCGCCGAGGCGTGGCGGCGCGGCGACGACACGACAGTCGATGCCCTGGCCGCCCTGGAACTCCGCACCCTGGGCCTCCGCGCCAAGTCCCGCTAACCACCCAGCCCCGCCCCGCCCCGCCCTCCGCCGAGCCCCGCCCCGCCCTGCCCTCCGCCGAGCCCCGCCCCGCCCAGCCCTGCCCCGCCCGAGCCCTGCCCCGCCCTGCCCAGCCCCGCCCTGCCCAGCCCTACCCTGCCCGAGCCCTGCCCCGCCCAAGCCCTGCCCGCCCTGCCCCGCCCTGCCCTGCCCCGCCCTGCCCAGCCCTGCCCAGCCCTGCCCCGCCCGAGCCCTGCCCCGCCGATCTTGCAGTTTCGGTCGTCGAAATGCGAGGAATGCCCTTTAGGTCGCGACAGAAAGTGCAAGATCGCTGCGCACGGGCCGGGGTGAGGCGTCGATCATGGAGTTGTGGTGCCTGGTTTGGGGTGACTCTGGTGCTTTTGCAACCCACCACAACTCCATGATCGACGGGGCGGGGGCGGGGGCCGGGGGCGGGGCGGGAAGCCGGGGCAGGGCGGGGCGGGAAGCCGGGGTGAGAGTAGGCGCCGGCCGGTGGGCGGGGCGGGAAGGCCGGGGCAGTGCGGGAGGTAGGGCAGGCGAGGGTCGAGGGCGCGAGGCGGGACGGAGCGGCGGGCTGGTGGGTGAGGGCTTGGGCTGGGGAGCGGGTCGTTAAGGTCGTCGGGTGTTCTACTTCCTCGTCGTCATCGCCGTTCTGCTGCTCGGCTACGCCGCTGTCCTGGTCTCCTTCGTCCGTCGGGGCAAGAAGATCCCGCCCGCGGCGTACCTGGCCCTGGCCGGCCTCAACGGTCTGATCCTGGCAGGAGTGCTGGCCTGGGCAGTCGCCCGCTGACCGAAGCGGCCGTAGGCCCGCACTGCGACCAGCCCACACCGCTGCCGGCCGCACGGCGACCCAGCCGCACCGCAACCAGCCCGCACCGCGACCAGCCCACACCGCTGCCGGCCGCACTGCGACCCAGCCGCACCGCAACCAGCCCACACCGCGACCCAGCCCCACCACTGCTGGCCTCAACCGTGACGAGCGCGCACGGCGGCGAGGTTCAGGGCCGGGGCGGGATGCGGCGGCGGACGTCCTCGGCGGTGGACGGGCCGGGCGACCAGTTGGCCACCCAGGGCAGCTCGTCGGACGGGGTGAGCACGCCCTCCTCCAGGCCCGCGTAGCGGCCGGCGAGGATGCGCTTCGCGGCGGCGGTGTCGACCGAGTCGGTGTTGTCCCACAGGGCGCTGAACAGGGCGTCCACCCGCACCCGGGCCTGCCGGCAGAACAGGTCGGCCAGCTCGACGTTCTCTGGGCGGCTGTCCCGTTCGGCGGAGGCCCGGACGCAGACCGCGGACATCGCGAACAGCTCCGCGCCGATGTCCACCACTCGGCCGAGGAACGCCTGCTTGCGCTCCATCTTGCCCTGCCAGCGGGACATCGCGTAGAACGTCGACCGGGCCAGCTTGCGGGACGAGCGCTCCACCTGGCGCAGGTGCGCGGCGAGCGGGCCGAACTCGGCGTACGCCGAAGGGCTCTGCCCGCGGCCGACGGCGAGGGTGGGTAGCCACTTCGCGTAGAAGGCACCCGCTCGCGCGCCGGCTCGGGCCTTGCGACCCAGCCCCGCGTCCGGGTCGATGATGTCGCCGGCCACCGACAGGTGGGCGTCGACGGCTTCCCGTGCGATCAGCAGGTGCATGATCTCGGTGGAGCCCTCGAAGATCCGGTTGATGCGTAGGTCGCGCAGCATCTGCTCGACGGCGGCGGGGCGTTCGCCACGGGCGGCGAGTGAGTCGGCTGTCTCGTAGCCGCGCCCGCCCCGGATCTGGATCAACTCGTCGGCGATCTTCCAGGCCATCTCGCTGGCGTACAGCTTGACCAGTGCCGCTTCGATCCGGATGTCGTTGCGGTCGTCGTCGGCGAGCAGGCAGCAGAGGTCGAGCATGGTCTCCATGCCGTACGTGGTGGCGGCGATGAAGGAGAGCTTCTGCGCGACGGCCTCGTGCTCACCCACCGGCCGTCCCCACTGGACCCGGTCGGCGGCCCACCCGCGGGCCACGTTCAACGCCCACTTGCCGGCGCCCACGCACATGGCCGGCAGCGACAGTCGGCCGGTGTTCAACGTGGTCAGGGCGATCTTGAGCCCCTTGCCCTCACCACCGATGACGTTCTCGGCGGGCACGACCACGTCGTGGAACCGGGTCAGGCTGTTCTCCAGGCCGCGCAGGCCGATGAACTCGTTGCGCCGCTCGACGGTGATGCCGGGGCTGTCGCCGTCCACCACGAACGCGGTGATCCCGCCCCGACGCCCCTCGGTGGCCGGCACCCGGGCCATCACCACCAGCAGGGTGGCCACGATGCCGTTGGTGGCCCAGAGCTTCACCCCGTTGAGCCGGTAACCCGTGCCGTCCTCGGTCGGCTCGGCGATGGTGCCCAGGCGGGCCGGGTCGGAGCCGACATCCGGCTCGGTGAGCAGGAACGCGGACACCTCACCGGCGGCGAGCCGGGGCAGGAAGCGTTGCTTCTGCTCGGCGGTGCCGAACATCTTCAGCGGCTGCGGCACGCCGATCGACTGGTGCGCCGAGAGCAGCGCCCCGATGGCCGGGCTGACCGAACCGGCGAGCATCAGCGCCCGGCAGTAGTGCAGGTTGCTCAGCCCGAGACCGCCGTACTTCCGGTCGATCTTCATGCCGAACGCGCCGAGGTCGGCGAGGCCCTGGAACACCGAGTCGGGTATGGACGCGTCCCGTTCGATGGCCGCGCCGTCCACCTCGGAGGTCAGGAAGGCCCGGAACCGGCCGAGGAACTCCTCCGCGCGAGCCATGTCGGCCGGGTCGGACCGGGGCCACGGGTCGATCAGGTCGAGCCGGAACCGGCCGAGGAACAGCTCCTTGCCGAAGCTGGGCCGGTCCCAGGTGGACTCGCGGGCGGCTTCGGCGACCTGACGGGCCTCCTTCTCGGTGACCTGCCCGGCTTCCGCGGGCAGTGGCGCCGCGGCGTTTGCGGGGTGTTCCGAGTCGGGGCCGTCCGGTGCCGGTCGGCCGTTCTGCGTCGTGGTCACGGCTGCCCCCTCGAAAGCTCGGTACGGCTACCACAACGCTACCCCCGGTTGTTACCCAGGGGTAGCGGTGCGGGAGATCGCGCGGTCAGCGGCCGATGGTGGTGTCCGGGTCGTCGTCATCGTCGTCGATGTCGTCCTCGCCCCAGTTGCGTCGGGCGAACGGCAGGGCCACCCAGAACGTGAGGAACCAGATGCCGGCAAGCGCACTGAGCAGGAAGGCGATCGGCCGGTCCAGCACGAAGTCGGTGATCAGCAGTACCGCACTGACCATCGCGATCAGCATGAAGGCGAGACCACCGGTGGCCATCCGGTGCGCGAAGCGCACCAGCTCCGGTTTGCGGCCCTGCCGGAACAGCGCCCGGTGGAACGCCACCGGCGAGATGATCATCGCGGTGGCGGCGGCCGCCGCGAGCAACGCCACGATGTAGACGTCGCGCTGGAACTCCGTGGTCTCGGTGAAACCGTTACTGAACGGCAGGGTGAGCAGGAAGGCGAAGAGGATCTGCACGCCGGTCTGCGCGACCCGCAACTCCTGCAACAGGTCGGCGAAGTTGCGCTGCCAGCGCTGCTTCTCGGTCTCCTTGGACACGCGCTACCTCCGGTGAGACGCTACTGCCGGCGGTCCCAGCCGCCGGCAGCAACGCCAATGCCCCACCCGGCCGAGCGCGAAACAGGTTCACGACATCCGCCGTTCATCTCGGCGACGCACGTCGGCCACAAGCACCAGCCGAGCCGTCGCCGGCAGCCTCAGGCCCCGCGTCGGATCCGGCCCGCGTACCGCGCTTCCAGCTCGTTGTTGTGCGCGTCGCCGTCCGGGATGTTCGCCGACAGGTAGACCGGGGGCCGCTCCCCCGCCGCAAGCAGCCGCGCCACCACCTCCACGGTCACCTGCTGGGCCAGCAGCGCGGCGGTGATCGAGGAGACGGCACCGACGGCGCCGCCGCCGGGCAGGGGCAGCGTCGCGTCCCCGTACGGTGCGCCGTTGTCGAGCACCACGTCGGCGAGGTCGCTCAGCTTGCGCCCGGACGGGTGTCGGGAGGTCATCCGGCCGGAGTGCTGCGCCGAGGTGATCGCCACCAACCCGTGACCGTGCTCCTTCACAAGCGTCGCGAACTCCACCATCGCGCCGTTCACCCCGGAGTTCGAGGCGAGTACGAAGACGTCGGTCGGACGCACCGGGGCCAGCTCGTAGAGGCGGCGGGCGACGGCCGGGTCCCGTTCCAGCAGCGGGCCGAGCCGATCGGCGGGTTCGCCGCCGAGCAGCACCAGGTCGCGCAGCGCGATCCGGTTGGTCGGCACCAGCCCGCCGGCCCGTCCGGCGATCTCCATGGCCAGGGCCTCCGAGTGCCCGGTGCCGAACGCGTGCACCACACCGTCGGCTCGAACGGCGTCGGCGATCAGGTCGGCGGCCCGCCCCACCGCCTCCCGTTGGCTGGCGGCCACCCTGCCGATCGTCTCGGTCACCACGGCCAGGTAGTCCTCGGCGCTCACCGTCATACGTCCTCCGTCGTTCGAATTTGCGGGCCAGCCGGCCCGTTGGCGTTCGCCGCCCGCTCAGGCCGCCGCCGTCTCAGGTCAGGCCGCCGCCCTCTCAGGTCAGGCCGCCGCCCGCTCAGCCCGTGCCGCCGACCCGGGCCAGGACCGCCTCGGCGAGCGGGCCCGGCGCCGCGTCCGGGATCCAGTGACTCACCCCGGGAAGCTGCACGAAGCGGTAGTCCCCGGTGACGTTCGCCGCGCACGCCTCGGCGGCGGTCCGGCCGATCGCGACGTCCCGGTCACTCCAGACGTACGTGGTGGGCACCGCGACCTGGCCGACGTCGGCCAGGTCCCTGCGGGACATGGCCCGGTACCAGTTCAGCGCGGCCGTGAGCGCCCCCGGCTCGCGCATCGGGTCGGCGTACCTGTTCACCCGGGACGGGTCGCCCACCCCGCCGAGCAGCTTGCGCAGTGCGGTGGCGTGCCACGCCAGCAGCACCTTCTCCGCCTTGCCCGGCTTGCGGAACAGCGCGATGTACGACGAGCGCGCCTTCTGTTGGCCGTCGGTGGTCAGGGCGTGTGCCATGGCCGCCGGGTGCGGCACGGACACCGCGGTGAGCGTGTGGACCCGCTCGGGGTGCCGGGCGGCGACCGCCCAGGCCACGATCGCACCCCAGTCGTGACCGACCAGGTGCACGGTGTCCAGGCCGAGCGCGTCGAGCACCGCCACCACGTCGGTGACCAGCTCGGGGATCCGGTAGTCGGCCACCAGCGTGGGCCGGGCGCCCGGCGAGTAGCCGCGCTGGTCCAGTGCGTACGTGCGCAGCCCGCCGGCGTGCAGCGTCGGCACCACGTCGGCCCACTCGCCGCTGTGCTGCGGGAAACCGTGCAGCAGCAGGACGGGTACACCGTCCGGTGGACCGTCGACGGTCACCTCGAACGTGAAGCCTCGCGCGTCAACCCGCATGATCGGAAGCGTACCCAGACCGGGTAGGGCGGTCGCTCCCGCAGGTCAGGCGGGTGCCTGCTGTCCCCGTACCCCGGGGCGGTGTTAGCGTCAGCGAGACAACTTCATATCCGACAGGGGAGCGCACAGCGCTGAGAGTGCGGGCACGCCCGCAGACCCTCGAACCTGATCTGGGTAATGCCAGCGCAGGGAGTTCGGTCGACCTCCAGCCGCGCCGCAGTCCGGTGCCACCGGACGCGGCGTGCGTCTTCTCCTGGTTCTCTTCCTAGAACTGGGAGCACACCATGGACAACACCACAAACCGTTGGCGCACCATCGACATCGTGGTCGCCTCGGTGATCGCTGTCGCCTTCGGCGTCATCTTCTGGGCCTGGGGCCTGGTCTGGAGCGCCACCGAGGGCGCGTTCGCCTTCTTCCCGCCGGCGCAGACCCTGCTCTACGGCGTCTGGCTGATGCCGGCGGTGATCGGTGGGCTGGTCATCCGCAAGCCCGGGGCCGCCCTCTACTGCGAGACCGTGGCGGCGGTCCTGTCCGCGCTGATGGGCAGCCAGTGGGCCGGTACGGTGATCCCGCAGGGCATCGTGCAGGGCATCGGCGCGGAGCTGGCCTTCGCCGCCTTCCGGTACCGGTCGTTCCGGCTGCCGACCGCCGTGTTCGCCGGTGCGCTGACCGGTGTCAGCGCCGCACTGTTCGACTTCTTCGTCTGGAACGTCGACTACGCGCTCGGCGACTACCGCGTCCCGTACGCGCTGCTCACCATCGTCAGCGCCACCGTCATCGCCGGAGCGGGCGGCTGGCTGCTCACCCGGGCGCTGGCCAACACCGGCGTCCTGGACCGCTTCCCGGTGGGCCGCAACCGGGCCCTGATCTGACCCCGGTCCGACTTCGTCGATCAAGAGTTTTGCGTCAACCAGAGGCGGAATCCTGACGCAAACCTCTTGATCGACAACGGGAAATCACGCGGGAGGGGGTTCGGTGGGCGCGGTTGTTCTGCGGGGGTTCGGGTGGCGGCACGCCGGGCGGCGGGCCTGGGCGGTGCGCGGGGTCGACCTGCGGGTCGAGGCCGGGGAGCGGGTGCTGCTGCTCGGGCCGTCGGGGGCCGGCAAGAGCACCCTGCTCAGCGCACTGGCCGGGCTGCTCCCCGAAGACTCCGGCGAGCAGGAGGGCACCGTCGAGATCGACGGGCTCGACCCGCGCAAGGGGCGGGAGCGGGTCGGCATCGTCTTCCAGGACCCGGAGACCCAACTGGTGATGGCGCGCTGCGGCGACGACGTCGCGTTCGGGCTGGAGAACCGGGGAGTGCCGGCCGACGAGATCTGGCCCCGGGTGGACGAGGCACTGCACCGGGTCGGCTTTCCGTACTCCCGCAACCGCAACACCGCGGCACTCTCCGGTGGCGAGCAGCAACGCCTCGCCCTGGCCGGCGCGCTGGCCCTGCACCCCGCGCTGCTGCTGCTCGACGAGCCGACCGCCAACCTCGACCCGGCCGGGGCCGACCTGATCCGGCGCGCGGTGGCCGGCGCGCTGGACGCCGACACCACGCTGATCCTGGTGGAGCACCGGGTCGCCGAGGCGCTGCCGCTCGTCAACCGGGTGGTCGTCCTGGAACCGGGCGGCGGCGTCCGCGCGGACGGCACCCCCGAGGCCGTCTTCGCCGCCCACGGCACCGCACTTGCCGCCGAGGGGGTCTGGGTGCCCGGTCACCCCATCGCGCCCCGGGCCGCCACCGCCGGCCCCGGGGAGCTGTTGCTCACCGCCGACCGGCTCGGCCTCCCACCCCGGCTGGGCAACACCGACCTTCGGGTACGCGCCGGCGAGGCGCTCGCCGTCCGCGGACCGAACGGTGCCGGCAAGTCCACCCTGGCGTTGCTGCTCGGCGGTCTGCTCCGACCCGGCACCGGGCGGGTCACCGCGTCCGCCGAGTTGGCCGGCGCGGACCACCGCACTCCCCCGCACCGCTGGCGGGCCCCCGCGCTGGCCCGGCGGATCGGGTCGGTCTTCCAGGACCCGGAGCACCAGTTCGTCACGAGCACGGTCTTCGACGAGTTGGCGCTCGGCCCGCGCCGGACCGGCCAACCCGAGGCTGCCGTCAAGCAGACCGTGGCCGGGCTGCTGGAACGGCTGCGGCTGGCCCGACTCGCCGCTGCCAACCCGTACACCCTCTCAGGTGGCGAGGCGCGGCGGCTGAGCGTGGCGACGGCCCTGGCCACCGCGCCACGCCTGCTGATCTGCGACGAACCCACCTTCGGCCAGGACCGGCGGACCTGGCGGGAGCTTGTCGACCTCTTCGCCGACCTGCGCGACGACGGGCACGGCGTCGTCACGGTCACCCACGACGCGGACTTCGTCGCCGCGCTCGCCGACCGCACCGTCACCCTGCGGCGCGCCCCGGACCACGATCGATGATCAGCATCGAGCCGGTCGCCGCACCGGACGCGCCGTTGGCACGCCGCAACCCGGTGGCGAAGGTCGCCGCCGCCCTGGTCTTCTCGTTCACCCTGCTGGCGACCCTCGACCCGGTGGCCCCGGCCATCGCCATCGCCCTCGAACTCGCCGTCCTGCCGCTGTTCGGCATCCGCTACCGGGTGCTGGCCCGGCGGGCCCTGCCGCTGCTGCTCAGCGCCGCCGGCATCCTGGTCACCCTGGTGCTGTTCGCCGCCGACCGATCCGGTCGGGTCCTGCTCGACGTCGGGCCGGTGTTGGTGACCACCGGCGTGCTGCTCACCGCGCTCGGCCTGGTGCTGCGGGTGTTCGCGGTGGCGCTGCCCGGCGTGATCGTCTTCGCGACCACCGACCCGACCGACCTGGCCGACGCGTTGATCCAGAACGCCAAGGCGCCGGCCCGCTTCGCCATCGGGGCGCTCGCCGCGTTCCGACTGGTGCCGCTGCTCGGCCAGGAGTGGCAGATGATCAGCATGGCGCGGCGCGCGCGGGGCGTGGACGCGGGACGCAACCCGGTGGCGAAGCTGCGGCTGTTCACCTCCACCGCGTTCGCGCTGCTTGTCGGGGCGATCCGTCGAGGCACCCGGCTGGCGGTGGCCATGGACGCCCGCGGCTTCGACGCCGGCACACCCCGGACCATCGCCCGCCGCCAACACCTCACCCGCGCCGACGCGCTCCTCGTCGCCGGCGCGGCAGTCCTGGCCGGAGCGGCCCTCACCACGAGCATCCTCCTCGGCACCTTCCGCCCCCTGATCGGCTAGTTCCCGGCCCCGCGCCCCGCCCACCACCTCCGCGCGCGCCGTGCCCCGCCCCGCCCCGCCCCGCCCCGCCCCGCCCCGCCCCGCCCCGCCCCGTCGATCTTGCAGTTTCTGTCGTTGATTCGTCCCAATTTGTCGAATACGCGGGGACAGGAAGTGCAAGATCGACGGGAGAAGGCGCGGGCGGGGCCCGGGCGGGGTAGGTGGGGTGGCTTTTTAGCTGCGGCGGAAGGCGTAGCGGCGGGTCTGGCCGGCCTGTTGGCTACGGCCACCGGCGGAGCCTTTGCCGCCACCCTGCGGCGGGCCGGCCGTGGGTGCCGTCGGTCGCCCGGTGGGCTTCGGCAGCTCTCCCACCGTCGGCGCGTCGACCGCTGCCGGCACGTCAACAGGTGGCGCCACCTCGTCCGCGACGCCCGCCGGTCCCACATTCGCCGCCGGCAGAGCCGAATCGACCAGCGCCGCGGGTAGCGCCGCATCGACCACCGCCGGCCCCACGAGCGCCGCTGGCAGCGCCGGGTCGACCAGCGCCGCGGGTAGCGCCGCATCGGCCACCGCCGGCCCCACGAGCGCCGCCGGCAGAGCCGGGTCGACCGGCAGGTCGAGGGCGGGGAGGGTGGGCGGGAGCGGACCGCGTCCGGCCGCCGGGTCGACGCTGAGCGGCGTCGCTCTCGGGGTACGGGTCTTCTTCGGGTTACGCCTGGCAGGCATCCGGGCCTCCTTCGGTGCCGACCGACTGGCCGGTCCCGCGCGTCGGCGGTCGGTCGGATCGGCTGGTGGCCGACGCGACGCGACGGCCGAACAGGGGAGGGACTGCTCGCCGGGGTCGGACACAGCCAGCGCCGTCGAACGGCGGAGGGGATCTGCGGGACGCCCGAGAGCGCACGGACCGCGACGCGGGGCGGCGGGCCGGCTCGGAAGGTGGGGCGTCAGTAACGCATGGCCGTACCCTAACCGCCGCCGGAGCGGACGCGCACCCGATTTACTGGCACGATCGGCACATGCTGATCGCGTTCTCGATCACCCCGCTCGGCGGGGACGACTCGGTGGGTGACCTCGTCGCCGAGGCGGTACGGGTGGTGCGGGCTTCGGGCCTGCCGAACCGGACCGACGCCATGTTCACCACCGTCGAGGGCGAGTGGGACGAGGTGATGGCGGTGGTGAAGCGGGCGGTCGACGTGGTCGCCGCGCAGGCGCCCCGGGTGAGTGTGGTGCTCAAGGCCGATGTCCGTCCCGGGGTCACCGACGCGCTCACCGGGAAGATCGCCCGAATCGAAGCCCGTCTCGTCGAAGGCTGACGTACGCGGCGCGGGATGACGACAGGTTTCCCTGCGCGGCGCCCACCGACCCCTGCCGGGAGCCCGAGCCGCCATCGGCAACATCGGTATTACGTGCAGTAACGGGACGCCGGTCACTGGTCCGTATCGGCTGACATCACGGTAAGTTTCCAAACGCTGATAGTGGTGTGACGAGAGGTGGCGGCACGAATGGCTGATCAGGCGAGGGCACAGATCGGTGTGACCGGGCTGGCGGTGATGGGCCGCAACGTGGCCCGCAACCTGGCTCGCAACGGCTTCACGGTGGCGGTGCACAACCGCTCGCCGGAGCGCACCCGCAGCCTGGTCGCCGAACACGGCGACGAGGGCACGTTCGTGCCGGGTGAGACGATGGCCGACTTCGTGGCGTCCCTGGAGCGACCCCGCGCGGTCATCGTCATGGTCAAGGCCGGAGCGCCCACCGACGCGGTGATCGACGAGTTGGTGCCGCTGCTTGACGAGGGCGACATCATCGTCGACTGCGGCAACGCCCACTTCGCCGACACCCGCCGTCGCGAGGAGGCACTGCGGGCGCAGGGCCTGCACTTCAGCGGCACCGGCGTCTCCGGTGGCGAGGAGGGCGCGCTGCGCGGGCCGAGCATCATGCCGGGCGGCTCCGCCGAGTCGTACGCGAAGCTCGGGCCGATGTTCGAGAAGATCGCCGCCCAGGTGGACGGCGTGCCGTGCTGCACGCACGTCGGGCCGGACGGCGCCGGGCACTTCGTCAAGATGGTGCACAACGGCATCGAGTACGCCGACATGCAGCTCATCGCCGAGGCGTACGACCTGCTCCGGGCCGGCCTGGACGCGACGCCGGCCGAGATCGCGGAGATCTTCCGCGAGTGGAACACCGGCGAGTTGGAGTCGTTCCTCATCGAGATCACCGCCGACGTGCTCGCGCACACCGACGCGGCGACCGGCCGGTCCTTCGTGGACATCGTGCAGGACCGGGCCGAGCAGAAGGGCACCGGCCGGTGGACCGTGCAGAGCGCTCTGGACCTGGGCATTCCGATCACCGGAATCGCCGAGGCGACCTTCGCCCGCTCGCTCTCCGGGCACGTCGACCAGCGCGAGGCGGCCCGCCGGGCGTTCCCCGACGCGGGTGAGAAGTGGCAGGTCAGCGACCGGGAGGCCTTCGTCGAGGACGTCCGCCGGGCGCTGCTCGCCTCCAAGATCGTCGCGTACGCGCAGGGCTTCGACCACATCCGTGCGGGCAGCCAGGAATACAACTGGGACATCGACCTCGGCGGCACCGCGACCATCTGGCGGGGCGGCTGCATCATCCGGGCGCGCTTCCTCAACCGGATCCGTGAGGCGTACGACGAGCAGCCCGACCTTCCGACGCTGCTCGTGGCACCGTACTTCGCCGAGGCGGTCAGCGCTGGCGTGCCGAGCTGGCGGCGGGTGGTGGCCGACGCGACCCGGGCCGGCGTGCCGACGCCCGCGTTCTCGTCGTCGCTTGCGTACTTCGACGCGTTGCGCGCGGAGCGGCTGCCCGCCGCGCTGATCCAGGGCCTGCGGGACAACTTCGGCGCGCACACCTACCAGCGGGTGGACCGCGAGGGTTCGTTCCACACCACCTGGGCCGCCGACCGCACCGAGTCCCCGGCGTAGTCGCGCAGCACCACCGCATGATCGTGCTCGATCCATGATGTAGTGGCCTTCCCGAGGTGGGAGGCCACTACATCCATGTTCGAGCACGATCATGGGGGCCGCCGGGCGCTCCCCTTGCGGGCGACGGTCAGGCGACCGTGGCGTGCATCTCCCAGACCAGGATCTCGGCCGGTTCGTCGGCGGTGACCCGACGGCCGCCGGTCATGGTGAGCCGGGCGGCGTCGCCACTGCCGAGCGGGCCGCTGCCCTCCAGGGTGACCGTGCCGTCGGGCACGTACAGGTGCACGTAGGGCGCGTCGGGGATGGTGACCTCGGCGCCGGGGGTGAGACGGGCGGCGTGCAGGGTCGCGTACCGGTTGCGGATCCGGATCGCGGAGGCGCCGTCGTAGCGGTCCATCCCGGAGGCGATCGGCACCAGGCCGCCGCGGAGTAGCTCGTCCTCGATCTCCAGCTGCTCGTAGCCGGGGTCGACGCCCTGCTCGTCGGGGAGCACCCACATCTGCACGAAGTGCACCGGGTCGCTGTGCGGCTCCTGGTTGTCGAGCCGCCAGGCGTCGTTCTTCTCCGAGTGCAGGATGCCGGTGCCGGCGCTCATCCGCTGGGCCAGACCCGGGTAGATCACCCCTGAGTGCCCGGTGGAGTCCTGGTGCACCAGGGAGCCGCGTAGCACCCAGGTCACGATCTCCATGTCCTGGTGGGGGTGGGTCTCGAAGCCGGCTCCCGGTCGGACCACGTCGTCGTTGTTGACGAGCAGCAGGCCGTGGTGCGTGTTGGCCGGGTCGTAGTGCCGGGAGAACGAGAAGGAGTGCTTGGAGTCCAGCCAGGAGATCCGGGTGGCGAAGCGCTCATCGGCACGGCGGATGTCGACAGCGGGCGCGGGTGCCGTCACCAGGCACGCTGCCCGGCGTCGGGGGTCGACGGCGCCCAGGTCAGGGCCGGCTCGCCGGTGGCCAACTCGGCGATCTCGCCGGTCCGCAACTGCGGTGTGTGGCCGAACTCGGCGCAGTGCTGCTCGGCGATCTCGGCACAGATCTCGGCCACCTGCTCGCAGATCGGGTCGCCCAGATCGGCGGCGTTCAACGCCATGATCATCTTGAACCGGAGATCCCGCATGTCGCCCCCCACCGCCCTCGTCCCGCCACCTCCGGACCCTACCCGCCGCCCTTGCACGGCACCCCGAAACAGCCGCAACCACACACCCACCCCAATGAGCGAACGTCGACCCCCGGCCGCGTCGATCATGGAGTTGTGGTGGTGCGCACAAGCCGTAAAAGCGGCTGATCCGGCCACCACAACTCCATGATCGATGCGGACGGGGCGGGGCGGGGCGGGGCGGGGCGGGGCGGGGCGGTGCGGGGCGGGGCGGGGTAGATGGGGTGGCGCCGCCCGCACGGGGTGCG
>NZ_JBEZGM010000044.1:0-34049 GCF_040649995.1 Micromonospora sp. NPDC048835
GAACTCAACGCACGGCCACGCCAAACCCTCGACTGGCAGAATCCAGCCGAGGTACTCCACAAACACCTGGTTGCAACCGCCGCTTGAAACCGCCGCCGCACGAGACAGCAACATCCCCGATACTGCGTGGATCTTGACGGACCAACACCACAACCGCCCAACCACGCGAGGGTCTGGACACCGCCCGCCGCCAAGATCGTGCTCGAACCAGGATGTGGTGGCCTCATCGACGCACCGACACCACTACAACCAGGAATTGCGCGATCCTGCCGGCCAGCGGGGACGCTCCGCACAGCCGCAAGATCCGCGCAACCTGCGCATGGGGGCGGTGACCTGTCGTGGAGTGCGTGACCTGCGCGATGGACGGGCGTCATGCGCGCTCTGGCGATGCCACGGGCTCAGCGTCGCGATCAACACCGCGGTGGGCATGGGTAGCGCGTGGGCGGCGTGGGCGCTTGGCGCCTCGGCGGGTGCAGAGCAAAGGGCGGTCCCGGCGCGGCACACCCCCAGCCGCCCGGCCCCCAGATGGTCGGCGGGGGTGGTCGGCGGGGGTGGGGCGTGCCGGGGACGTTCAGCGGATGCGGGCCAGGATGCGGTCGGCGGGGGCCGGTCGGCCGAAGTGCCAGCCCTGGGCGGCGTCGCAGCCGATCGCGCGCAGCCGTTCGGCCTGCCCGGCGGTCTCCACCCCTTCGGCGGTGACGGTCAGGTCCAGCGCGTGGGCCAGGGAGACCAGCGACGCGAGGATGCGCTCGTCGGTGCGGCCGACGGAGGGCGACCGCAGGCCGGCCACGAACTCCCCAGCGACCTTCAGCTCGGTCACCGGCAGGTCCCGCAGGTACGCCAGGTTGCTGTAGCCGGTGCCGAAGTCGTCGATGGCGATGCGTACGCCGAGGTCGGCGAGGACCCGCAGGGCGCGGACCGGCTCCTCTGCGGTGCTCATCATCGTGCTCTCGGTGATCTCCAGTTGGAGTCGCTCCGGCGGCAGGCCGGTCTGCCGCAGCAGCGCGCGGACCTCCTGCACCAGGCCGGGTCGGTGCACCTGCCGTACCGCCAGGTTGACGCTGACGAACGGCGCGGCGGCGCCCCCGGCCGACCACGCCTCGGCCTCGCGGCACGCCTCGGCCAGCACCCACCCGCCAAGTTGGACGATCAGGCCGGTCTCCTCGGCCAGCCCGATGAAGCTGTCCGGCCGCAGCACCCCCAGCTCGGGGTGCCGCCAGCGGACCAGGGCCTCCACACCGACCAGGCTGCCGTCGCGCAGCGAGGTGAGCGGCTGGTAGTCGAGGTAGAACTCGCCCCGCTCCAACGCGGCCGGGATGGCCGCGGAGAGCGCGTAGCGGGCCAGTTCACGTTGGTTGCGCTCGGCGTCGTAGAGCGCCCAGCGCGCCCCACCGGCGGATTTCGCCCAGTGCAGGGTGCTGTCCGCGGCCCGCATCAGGTCCGTCGGGTTCGCCCCGGCCACCTGGCGCTCGACGATGCCGATGCTCGCAGAGATCTGCAGCTCGTGACCGTCGACAAGCGCCGGTGTGCGTACCGCGGCGAGCGCGGTCTCGGCCACCGCCACCATGTCGTCGGTGCCGGTGGTGCGCTCCACCAGGATGACGAACTCGTCGCCGCCGAGCCGGGCGACCAGATGCTCTCCCATGGCCTTGCCCAGCCGCTCGGCCACCGTGACCAGCAGCAGGTCACCGATCTGGTGCCCCAGGGTGTCGTTGACCACCTTGAAGCGGTCCAGGTCCAGGAAACACACCCCGACCCGCTGCGCGCCCCGGCCCGGCTCGTTGAGCGCGGCGGTGAGCCGTTCGGTGAACAGCGTCCGGTTGGGCAGGCCGGTGAGCGGGTCGTGGGTGGCCTGGTGCCGGAACCGGGCCTCGCTGGCCCGCAGCGCGCGCTCGGCCTGGGTGCGGGCCCGCATCGCGGCCCGGCGGATCGACTCCTGCTCGTCGAGCGTCCGGTCGCGCAGCGCGCGGGCGTAGCCGGTCGCCACGGCCGCCAGCAGCCGGGCCATCCGGTCCTCGACATCTTCGGCCACCAGCCCCAGGTCGCGCACCAGGCGGAGCTGGATGACCTCGACGGTACGGCCCAGCCCTTCGGCGGAGGCGATGTGCGCGGCGACCAACTCGGCGCCGACCCGGTGCCCGGCCCGCAGGTCGAACGGTTCGGTGAGCAACGCGCCGGCCAGTTGCCCGGTGAGCCGGTCCAGCAGGGACTCCAGCTGGGCCTGGGTCATCGGTAGGTAGCTGGTGCCGGAGACCGCCTTCGCCCAGGCCCGGGCGAACGTGCCCAGGTGGGGGGTGACTGCGGGCGACTCAGCCACCGAGGCGCCCGACGCCGCCCATGAAGACCGCGTTCTCGGCGTCCTCGGCGCTCTCCGGAGTGTCCGGTCGCCACTGGGGCACCCAGACCACGCCGGGGTCGAGGATCTCGAACCCGTCGAAGAGCGCGGTCAGCTCGGCGCGGCTGCGCACCGACAGCGGGTTGTCGGTGCGCCGGTAGACCCGCTCCGCCTCGGCGCGTTCGTCCTGGCTGCGCCCATCGTCGCTGGCCTGCGACAGCACCAGGTAGCTGCCGGGCGCCAGCGCGTCCCGTAGTGTCCGCAGCAGCTCCGCCGGCCGGTCGTCGTCGGGGACGAAGTGCAGGACGGCCACGACCATGACGGCCACCGGTTGGCTCAGGTCGAGCAGTTTGCGGACGTCCGGATGGGCCAGGATCGCCTCCGGGTTTCGCAGGTCCTCCTGCACCACCGCGGCCTGCTCGTTGCCGGCGAGGATCTCGCGGCTGTGCGCCACCGCCACCGGGTCGACGTCCACATAGACCACCCGCGACTGCGGGTCGAGCTGCTGGGCGATCTCGTGCACGTTGCCGACGGTCGGGATGCCCGAGCCGATGTCCAGGAACTGCCGGATCCCGGCCTCGGCCAGGTGGTGCACGGCCCGGCGCAGGAACGCCCGGTTGGCCTGGGCCATCAGCGGCGCCTCGGGCACCGCGGCGACCATCGCCTGCGCGGCGGCCCGGTCGGCGGCGAAGTTGTGCGAGCCACCGAGGTAGTAGTCGTACATCCGCGCGACGCTCGGGCGCTCGATGTCGATGGTGTCGGGTGCCCAGTCCGGCCGCTGCATGCGTTTCACCCCTCGAATCCGCGAAGCGAGCATCCTCGCCCGCGCGGGTATTGTGCACCCGCCACGCACGCCAGACCATAGCGCGCCGAAGGTTGCCCGCCGACGTCGGTCGATACGCGACGGTCCGCGCCGGCCGGGAAGCTGGCGCGGACCGTCGGTCGCGACGTCCCGCTCGACGAGCGGGAGGCAGGTCAGAACTTCGGCGCGTCCGGTGCCTCGAGCAGGCCGAGCCGGAGTGCGGTCATCAGGGCCTGCGCCCGGTTGGCCGCGCCGAGCTTCTCGTAGAGCTTGGAGATGTGCGTCTTCGCCGTGGACTCGCTGACGAACAACTGCTTGGCGATGCCCGCCACGCTCATGCCGTCGGCGAGCAGCCGCAGCACCTGCCCCTCCCGGGGAGACAGTTGCGGGCCGGACGGGGCGAGCCGGCGCTTCATCGCCTCGGCCAGGTCGGCGGCGGTGAACGCGCTGGGGGAGGAGGCGGCGTGCCGTGCGGCGGCCACCACCTCGTCGGCCGGGGCGGTCTTCGGTACGAAGGCGCTCGCGCCGGCCTCCAGTGCGCCGAAGAGCTGGTCGTCGCCCGCATACATGGTCAGCACCACGATGCCCATGGACGCGCTGGACTTGCGCAGGGCGCGGGTGGCCTCCAGGCCGCTGCCGTCGGGCAGCCGCAGATCCATGATCACCACGTCTGGCTGCAATGCGCCGGCCTGGCGTACCCCTTCCGCCGCCGTGGCCGCCTCACCGACGACCTCGAACTGGCGGTCGCGCTCGAAGGCGTGCCGCAAACCCTTGCGAATCAGGTCATGATCGTCGACAAGGAGGACCTTGGTACGGGTGGCCGGTATCGGACTTGTGGTCATCCTCGGGTTACTCCCCTTCTGGTGCTGCGCTGCCGCGCACGTTATCGCGCCGGGCCGAGGTGCCGAGAACCACCGCCACGGTCGTGCCGCTGGGTTGCCGCGGCCTGATCTCCAACCGGCCCCGGATACGTTCCGCCCTCTCGGCCATGATCGCAAGACCGTACCGCCCGTCCGGGCGCTGGTCAGCCATCCCCTGACCGTCATCCGACACTTCTATTTGCGCGTACGGGGGGTCGACCTCACAGGTGACCCACAAATTCGACGCTCCGGCGTGCTTGCGCGCGTTGGTCACCGCCTCCTGCGCGATGCGCAGCAACTCGGCCTCGGTGGCGGCCGGCAGCCGGGCGGTGGACTCGTCCAGGGAGAGGTGCACCCGCAGCCCGCCGGACGCGCCGACGGTGCGCGCGTACTCGGCGATCGCCGCGGCCAACCCGCCCTGCCGGTCCACCTCGCTGCGCAGCTCGAAGAGGCTCAGTCGCAGTTCCTGGATCACCCGGGTCACCTCGGCGCGCAGCGTACGCAGGGCCTCGGCGGTCTCGTCGGCGTCGTCGAAGACGGTGGCCAGGGCGTTGTCGATGCCGTAGCCGACCATCACCAGCTCCTGTGCCACCCCGTCGTGGATCTCCCGGGCCAGCCGCTGCCGCTCCTCGTTGGTGGCCAGCGAGCGCACCTCGTCGAAGAGCAGCGCCGCCTCCAGCCGCAGCGCGGCCGGGCGGGTCAGCCCGGTCACCCGCGAGACCACCGCCGGGGGGTACGCCTGCGCGGCGTCGGCCTCCAGCACCACCAGCCCGACCGTGCGCACCCCGGCGACCAGCGGAATGATCAGCGCGGACACGTCGCCGCCGCGGTGCGAGCGGGACTGCGACCGGGCCGCCGTGGTGGCCTGCTGGGTGGCCCAGGCGTCGGCGATGGCCGAGTCCGCGTCGAGCGTCGTCTCCCAGTCGACCCGGTCGACGCCGGCCTGGGCGAGTACGACGAGACGACCACCGCCGCTCGCCGACAGCACCGCGCCCCGGTCGGCGCGGGCCACCGTGCGCAGCTCCTCGAGCAGGTGCTCGGAGATCCCGCCCGGGTCCAGGGTTGCCCCGGGTAGCTGCCGGGCCACCGTACGTAGCTGGGTCAGCAGTCGGGTGGCCTCGGCGTACGGCTGGGGTTTGCCCTCACCGCGGACCGCCATCACCTG
Organism: Micromonospora sp. NPDC048835; assembly: GCF_040649995.1. Taxonomy (NCBI): domain Bacteria; kingdom Bacillati; phylum Actinomycetota; class Actinomycetes; order Micromonosporales; family Micromonosporaceae; genus Micromonospora; species Micromonospora sp. NPDC048835. The sequence goes on from NZ_JBEZGM010000044.1 coordinate 5,163, forward strand.
GTGCAGCGTGCCGGCGGCGTAGAGGCCCAGCGCGGCCAGGATCAGCCACTGCGCGCAGACCGCGAGGTAACCCGGTTGGCTGAGCTGGGGGTCGCCGTCGACCTGGGTCAGCGCGCCGCTGACCAGCAGGGTGGCGCCGGTGACCACGAGCAGCGCGGCGCCCTCGGGGAAGCGGCGACGCAGCGCGGTGACGGTCACCGGGACCGCCAGGTAGGGCAGCACCGCCGACGCGCCCAGGCCGTCGACGGTGCCGCCGATGGACGCGACCGCGGCGACGTGGCTCGCGGCCAGCCCCAGCACCACCACCTCGGCCACCCGGCTCAGCGGGCCGACCAGCCGGTGCTGCGGTGCCAGCAGTGACGGCAGCCCGGCCACCGCGAGCAACGCGATCCACCACAGTTGCGCGACGTCGCGGGTGGCGAACAGGGTCAGGATGGCGATCAGCGCCAGCATCACCAGGCGGGCTGCCGCGGCGAGGGGATGCGGGTGCGGTGCGGTGGCTGTGGATGCGGGCACGTGACGGATGGTAGTCAGCCTCGGTAGATATCGGCGATCTCCGCCGCGTACGTCTTGTGGACAACCTGACGCTTGACCTTGAGCGACGGGGTCAGCTCGCCGGTCGCCTCGGTGAAGTCGTGGGGCAGGACCCGGAAGACCTTGATCGCTTCGGCCTTCGACACGGCCTGGTTCGCGGTGTCGATCGCGGCCTGGATCTCCCGGCGCAGGCCCTCGTGCTCGCGCAACTGCTCGATGGCGGTGTCCCGGGGCATGCCGGCGTTCTCCAGCCAGGTCGGCAGGGCCTCCTCGTCGACGGTGACGAGCGCCGCGATGAACGGCTTGGCGTCACCGACCACGACGCACTGGCTGATCAACGGGTGCGCCCGGACCATGTCCTCGAGCACCGCCGGGGCGACGTTCTTGCCGCCGGCGGTGACGATCAGCTCCTTCTTGCGGCCGGTGATGCTCAGGTAGCCGTCGGAGTCGAGCTGGCCCAGGTCGCCGGTGCGGAACCAGCCGTCGGCGCTTATCGTCTCGGCCGTCGCCGTCTCGTTGCGCCAGTAACCCTGGAAGACCAGCTCGCCGGAGATCAGGATCTCGCCGTCGTCCTCGATCCGGACGGTCACGCCGGGAAGCGGACGGCCGACGCTGCCGATCCTGGTGCCGGTGGGCAGGTTCGCCGCGGCGGCGGGCGAGGTCTCGGTGAGGCCGTAACCCTCCAGGACCGTCACGCCGATGCCCCGGAAGAAGTGGCCGAGCCGGGCACCGAGTGGCGCCCCGCCGGAGATCGCGTCCCGGCACCGTCCGCCGAGCGCGGCCCGCAGCTTGCGGTAGACCAGCCGGTCGAAGACCACGTGTTGGGCGCGCAGCGCCAGGCCCGGTCCGCCGGGGGTCTCCAGGGCCTCGCTGTACGCGATGGCGACCTGCTCGGCGCGGGCGAAGATACCGCCCTTGCCGTCCGCCTCGGCCTTCTGCTTGGCGGCGTTGTAGACCTTCTCGAACACCCGGGGTACGGAGAGCACGAAGGTCGGTCGGAACGCCTGTAGTTCGGCGACCAGGTTCCTGGTGTCGGCGCAGTGCGCCATGGTGGCACGTGCCTGCACGACGCCGATCTGGATGAGCCGGGCGAAGGCGTGCGCCAGCGGTAGGAAGAGCAGGGTGCTCGCGCCGGCGTTGAACAGGTTCGGCAGCACCGGCACCGCGTTGGCGATGTCGGCGTACATGTTGCGGTGGGTGAGCACGCAGCCCTTGGGTCGGCCGGTGGTGCCACTGGTGTAGATGATCGTGGCCAGGTCGCCGGCGCGGACGGCCCTGCGCCGCCGCTCGACCTCGGCCAGCTCGACGGTGGCGCCGGTCGTGACCAGCTCGTCGACCCCGCCGCCGTCGATCTGCCAGACCTGGCCCAGCTCGGGCAGCCGGTGCCGGACCCCGGCGACGAGGGTGGCGTGCGCCTCGGTCTCCACCACGACGGCGACCGCGTTGGAGTCCTCCAGGATCCACGCGGCCTGCTCGGCGCTGGACGTCTCGTAGATCGGCACGGTCACCGCGCCGACGGCCCAGATGGCGTAGTCCAGCAGCGTCCACTCGTAACGGGTGCGGCTCATCAGCCCGACCCGGACGCCGGGCTCGATGCCGGCGGCGATCAGCCCGCGGGCCACGGCGGCCACCTCGTCGCGGAACTGGAGGCAGGTCACGTCGGTCCAGGCGGTGACGGTGCCGTCGCCGCTCGCGGTGGGGCGGGCGAACTGGACGGCGTCGGGCGCGACTTCGGCGTTGTCCCAGACCGGATCGGTGAGGTTGGCCGCGTCGCCAACGGTGACGATCGGCGGGACGGAGAACTCGCGCACCTGCACTCCTTCGTGCTCGCACTTGCGGGGCCGGCCACCGCGGTGGGCGTCGGCATGTGTCGAAACCTACCCGGCGGGCGGTCGGGGTGAGACACGCAGGAGGCGGGTAGCCTCCCCCCATGGCGGACTCCTCCACCCAGTCGATCATCATCGGCGCCGCACCGGATCGGGTGACGGCGGTCATCTGCGACTTCGCGCGCTACCCGGAGTGGACCGACGCGGTGCGTCGGGCCGACATCGTCGAGGAGTACGAGGACGGCTACGCCAGCCAGGTGCGTTTCACCATCGACGCCGGGGTGATGGCCGACGAGTACGTGCTCGAGTACGAGTACGCCGAGGACCTGTCCCGGATCGAGTGGCACCTGGTCGCCCCGTCGAAGATGCAGAAGGCCCAGCGTGGTTCGTACGACCTGGTGGGTAACCCGGACGGCAGCACCACGGTGACCTACACGCTCGAGGTCGACCTGTCGGTCGGCATGCTCGGAATGTTTCGGCGCAAAGCCGAGAAGATGATCATGGACACCGCGTTGAAGCAGCTCAAGCGCCGGGTAGAAGCAACCGGCGCGGCGCAGTGACGCATCCGGTGGCACGGTAGAGGAGCCGACGGTGGGCGGAACGGATCCGGGTTCGGCCCGGGAAGAGGCAGAGCGGCTGGTCGCCACCCTGCTGGCAGGGGCACGACTGGCCTCGGCCGGCTCGGCGGGCGGAGCGTTCGGCTCGTTGGGCGGGGTGCTGTCCGGTGTCCTCGGTCACAGCTCGGACCCGGACGGCCGATCCAGTTCCGGTGGCGCGTTCGCCACCGGATCGGCCGAATGCTGCGTCTGCCCGGTCTGTCGGGGCATCACCGCGTTGCGGGACCCGAGTCCGGAATTCGCCGAACGCCTCGCCACCGGCGCCGGCGACTTCGCCGCAGGGGTCGCCAGCCTGCTCCGCGCGTTCTCCCCGGCGGAACCGTCCGCGCCGAACGCCACCGCGCCGGCCGCCGAGCCGAGCGCCCCGCCCTCGCCGGCACCCGCCGCGAGCACCGACGACGTCCCTCCCGAGACACCACCCGGCGCCCCGGCCACCGCCTTCGCCGACGACCACGTGTGGCGCGATGCCACCCGCACCGGGCATGATTCTCAGCCGGCGCCGGAGCGGGATGTCTGGTCGGTCGCCACCCGGACGGCGGACCCACTCGCCCCGGCCGCCGTACCACCCGTCGACGAGGCCGGGGCGGCGACCGTACCGGCACCGACCACCCGTCCCGTGGTGCCCGCCTCGCGGGTGCCCGACGACGCCGACGCGGAGGCATCGGGCGACGGCGCCTGAGCGCGGGACATTCCGACCCGGACCGGCACTGGGCCGGAAGATCTGGGTCGGACAGCACAGCAGAGGGGGGCGGTAGCGGTGACGCTGACCATCGGAGTCGACGTCGGTGGCACGAAGGTGGCCGGCGGTGTCGTGGACGACACCGGCACGGTCCTCGTGCAGACCCGACGGGACACTCCCGCCGATGACGTAGCCAAGACCCGCGACGTCATCATCGAGTTGGTCGGCGAACTGGCTGCCGGGCGCACCATCGAGGCCGTCGGCATCGGCGCGGCCGGTTGGATCGACGCCACCCGTTCGACGGTGCTCTTCGCCCCCAACCTGGCCTGGCGGGACGAGCCGCTCCGCGAGTACGTCAGCGAGGCCATCGGTCTGCCGGTGATCGTGGAGAACGACGGGAACGTCGCCGCGTGGGCCGAGTTCCGCTACGGCGCGGCCCGTGACGCCGACGACTCCATGATCATGTTCACCATCGGCACCGGGGTGGGCGGCGGGATCGTCCTCGGTGGCGACCTGATGCGCGGCGCGCACGGCATCGCCGCCGAGCTGGGCCACATGCTCGCCGTGCCGGACGGGCACCAGTGCGGCTGCGGTCGGCTGGGCTGCATCGAGCAGTACGCCAGCGGCAGCGCCCTGGTCCGGTTCGCCCGGGCCGGCGCCCGGCAGGAGCCCAACCGGGCCACCGCCCTGCTGAAGCTCGCCGGTGGTGAGGCCGAGGCGATCACCGGCCCGATGGTGACCGCCGCCGCGCAGGGCGGCGACCCGGTCTCCGCCGAGGCGTTCGCCCAGATCGGCAGGTGGCTGGGCACCAGCCTCGCCGACATGGCGCAGATCCTCGACCCGCAGACCCTGGTGGTCGGCGGCGGCGTGATCGACGCCGGCGACCTGCTGCTCGGCCCCACCCGCCGCTCGTACGCCGACGCGCTCGCCCAGCGTGGCCGCCTGCCGGTGGCCGAGGTGCTCCCGGCGGAGCTGGGCAACAGCGCCGGGGTGATCGGCGCCGCCGACCTGGCCCGCCGGATCTGAGGCGGTCCCGGGAATGGGTGTGCCGCTGCGGGTGGTGTCGTACAACATCCACAGCCAGCGCGACGACACCGCCGCGCTGGCGGCGGTGGTCCGGGCCGTGACGCCGGACGTGGTGATCGTGCAGGAGGGGCCGCGTCGGTTCCGGTGGCGGCAGAAGTCCGCCACGTTGGCCGAGTCGTTCGGCCTGGTGGTGGCCGCCGGTGGGCTGCCCGCCCTGGGCAACCTGCTGCTGACCAGCCTGCGGGTGCAGGTGAGCGGCGTCCGCTGCCAGCGCTTCCCGCTGACCCCCGGCCGGCACCTGCGCGGCGCCGCGTACGCCGACTGCCGGGTCGGCGGCGCCCGGTTCACCGTCGCCGGCTCGCACCTCTCCACCGACCCGGCCGAGCGGCCCTCGCAGGCCGCCGAGTTCAAGCGCGGGCTGGACGCGGCGACCAGCCCGGTGCTGGCCGGGGCGGACCTCAACGAGGGCCCGGACGGGCCCGCCTGGGCCACCGTGTCGCGCGGCCTGACCGACGCCGCGGTGGCCGCCGACCGGGCCGAGCGGCTCACCTACTCGTGCGCCGACCCGCGCCGACGCATCGACGCGCTCTTCGTCGACCCGCGGATCACCGTGGTCGACTACGACGTGGTGGACACTCCGCAGACCCGCCGGGCCAGCGACCACTTCCCGGTGCTCGTCGACCTGCTGCTGCCCACCGACTGCTGACCCACCGACGTCGGCAGAGCGTCGACGCGTCCGGCCCAGGACTGGACATCCGGCCCGGTTGTGGAGAGGATTTCGCGGCGACCGGCACGCCTGCCGTACCAAAGGAGATCTTCCCGGTGTCCACCTCCACCGACCACGGCCGGCCCGACCCGGAGGCGACCTCGCCCGAGGCGACAAGCGACGGCCGCCCGGTCTCCGACCGGGGCGACACGGTCTGCGTCATCGGGGCCGGGGCCAGCGGCCTGACGGCCATCAAGAACCTGCGCGAGCACGGGTTCGGCGTGGACTGCTACGAGCGGGAGACGGGCGTCGGCGGCGCCTGGAACTGGCGACACGACCGCAGCCCGGTGTACGCCAGCACCCACCTGATCTCGTCGAAGCCGTTCACCCAGTTCCCCGACTTCCCGATGCCGGACTCCTGGCCGGACTACCCGCACCACGGTCAGTTGCTGTCCTACTTCGAGCGGTACGCCGACCACTTCGACCTGCGTTCGCACATCTGGTTCGGCACCGAGGTGATCCGGGTCGAGCCCGTCGAGGGGGAGCGGTGGGACGTGACCACCCGCTCCACCGGGGGGTACGGCCCCGAACGCACCGCCCGGTACGCCGCCGTGGTGATCGCCAACGGCCACAACTGGTCGCCGAAGCTGCCCCGCTACGAGGGCCTGGAGGAGTTCCGCGGCGAGATCATGCACGCCTCGTCCTACAAGGACCCGGCCCAGCTACGCGGCAAGCGGGTGCTTGTGGTCGGCGCCGGCAACACCGGCTGCGACATCGCCGTCGAGGCCGCCCAGCAGGCGTCGCGCTGCTGGCACTCCACCAGGCGCGGCTACTGGTACGCGCCGAAGTACGTGCTCGGTCGCCCCGCCGACCAGGTCAACGACACCCTGTTGGCGCTGCGGGTGCCACTGCGGGTGCGACAGTGGCTCTACCACTGGACGCTGCGGCTGACCGTCGGCGACCTCACCCGCTTCGGCCTGCCCAAGCCCGACCACCGGGTGTACGAGACGCACCCGATCGCGAACAGTCAGCTCGTCTACTACGTGGGCCACGGCGGGATCGGGCCGGTGCCGGACATCGCCCGGTTCCGCCCGTACGCCGTGGAGCTGGCCGACGGCCGGGAGATCGACCCGGAGGTGGTCGTCTTCGCCACCGGATACCTGCCGCGCTTCGAGTTCCTCGACGCGTCGGTGTTCGGAGACAGCGCGGGCGCGGGCCGGCCCACGCTGTGGCTCAACGCGTTCACGCCGGGGCACCCGACCCTGGCCGTCGCCGGCCTGCTGCAACCGGACTCCGGTCTGTTCACCCTGTCGCACTGGCAGACGGTGCTCTTCGCCCGACTGCTGCGCGCCCGCCGGGACCGGCCGGAACGGGCCACCGCGTTCGCGTCTCGGGTCCGGGAGCGGGCCGGGGAGCGGTACTCCGGGCCGGTGAAGGAGAGCAGCCGACACTGGTTCGAGGTCGGGCACGCCGACTACCTGCGCGCCATCCAGCGCGCCCTGGTCGAGTTGGAGGGCAAGTGAGCCGCCGGCGTCGCGAACGAGAGGCAGACCAGTGACCGAGCTGCGGATCATGCGGGGTCGGGAGTGGTCCCGCCCGGTCCGGCCGGCCCGGCGGGAGGTGCTCAGCGCGGCCCCCCAACTGGAGGAGGGGCGTCCACCGCTGCTCTTCGTGCCCGGGTTCGGGCACGGCGCGTGGGCGTTCGCCGAGCACTGGTTGGGTCACGCGGCGTCGCGGGGGTTCCCGGCGTACGCGGTGAGCCTGCGGGGGCACGGCGGCAGCGAGCCGGCGCCGGAGGCGACGCTGCGGGCGTACGCCCACGATGTGGTCCAGGTGGCCGCGAGCCTGCCGCGGCAGGCGGTGCTTGTGGGGCACGGCGCCGGGGCCCTGGTGGTGGCGCACGCGTTGGCCCGCTACCCGGCGCGGAGCGCGGTGCTGGTGGCGCCGGTCTTCGGCGGTTGGAGTGTGCTGGGCGCGGCGTTGCGCCGCAACCCCGGCGGCACGCTGCCGGCGGTGTTCGGCGGCCCCCTGCGGCTCAACCGGGGGCAGCTTTTCAGCCGCGAGCTGCCCGACGAGGACGCCCGGCGGTACGTCGGACGCCTCGGACGGGCGGGTCGGCGGGCGCAGTGGGCGCTGCTGGGTGAGCCGGAGGCCGAACCGGCCGTCGGTGCGCCCCCGGTGCTCGTGCTGGGCAGCCCCGACGACCGGGTGGTGCCGGCCTCGACACTCACCCGGGTCGCCCGCCGGTACGGGTCGGCGCCGCTGCTCTTCCCCGGGATGGGCCACGACCTGATGCTCGACGCGCGGTGGGCGGAGCCGATCGACGCGATCCTGGACTGGCTGGAGAAGCAGCCCGCAGCGCACTGAACGGCCCGGCCGCCGGCGGCCTGATTGATGCCCCGTCGGCCGCCGGCCTGCTGGACGATCCTGCCGCCGCCGGTCAGCCGCCGGCCTGCTGAGCGGTCGGGTTGCCGGTCGGGGTGGCTGGCCGGGGCACCCGAGTGGTGCCGTCGGTGCCGGCGTCGGTGCTGGTCAGTCGACTGACCAGGGCGCCTCCCTCGTCCAGGGCGCGGAGGTAGGAGCGGGCCCAGGCCCGGATGTCGTGCTGGTGCAGGTGGGCGCGCATCTCCCGCATCCGCCTGGTGGTGTCGGCCGGGGTGGCCCGCAGCGCGGCGCGCAGGCTCTGTTTGAGCCCTTCCAGGTCGTGCGGGTTGACCAGGAACGCCTGGGACAGCTCGGCGGCGGTGCCGGCGAACTCGCTGAGCAGCAGCGCGCCCGTGTCGTCGACCCGCGCGGCCACGTACTCCTTGGCGACCAGGTTCATCCCGTCGCGCAGCGGGGTCACCGCCATCACGTCGGCGACCCGGTAGAGCGCGGCCAGCTCGGCCCGGTCGAAGGGCTGGGTGAGGTAGTGGATCGCCGGCTCGCCGACCCGACCGAACTCGCCGTTGATCCGGCCGACCTCGCGCTCGATGCGTTCGCGCAGGATCTGGTACTGGCCGACGCGTTCCCGGCTCGGCATGGCGACCTGCACCAGCACGGTGTCGCGGACCTTGACGTCGCCGCTGGCGAGCAACTCGCTGTACGCCTTGAGGCGCTGCTCGATGCCCTTGGTGTAATCCATCCGGTCCACGCTGAGGATGACCTGTCGGGGGTCGCCGAGGTCCTGGCGGAGCCGGTGGGCCCGCGCGGCCACGTCCGGGCGGTCGGCGAGCGCGGCCATCTCGGCGGTGTCGATGGAGACCGGGAACGCGCCGATGCGGACGACCCGCTCGTCGATGCCGATCCGCCGGTCGGTGGCCGGCAGCCCCAGCACCCGGGTCACCAACTGGGCGAAGTTGTGCGCGGCCTGCACCCGCTGGAAGCCGACCAGGTCGGCGCCGAGCATGCCCTGCAGCAACTCGGCCCGCCGGGGCAGTTGCATGAAGAGCTCCGGCGGCGGGAACGGCACGTGCAGGAAGAACCCGATGCGCAGGTCCGGGCGGAGCGCGCGCAGCAGACCGGGGACCAGTTGCAGGTGGTAGTCCTGCACCCAGACCACCCCACCCGGCTCGGCCACCTCTGCGGTCGCCTCGGCGAAGCGCTGGTTGACCCGCTGGTACGCCTCCCACCAGCGGCGGTGGTGTTGCGGCTGCTCCACGGAGTCGTGGTAGAGCGGCCAGAGGGTGGCGTTGGCGAACCCCTCGTAGTGGTCGCGCAGGTCTTCCGGGCTGAGCGCGACGGTGTGCATCCGCACGCCGTCCACGTCCGGCAGGGAGGGGGCCGGTCCGGTGCCACCGGCCCAGCCGACCCAGGTCGCCGGGGTGTGTCGCAGAAGCGGGTGCAGTGCGCTGACCAGCCCACCCGGGCTGCGTCGCCACTCGCAGGCACCGTCGGGGGCCTGGTTGTCATCGATGGGGAGGCGGTTGGCCACCACCACGAGAGAACTCTGTCGCATCTCGGGCATTCCGATCAGCAGAGGACTGACCGCCGCGAGCAAGGAAAAACCGGTCAGTCAGCGGGGGAAGTGACGTACAGCGGTATTCCTACTGACAGTAAGTTACACCACTGTTACGCGACCGGCGGGGCGCTGCTGTCCCGGGATGCGGGCCGGCCTCAGACGACGGCGCCGTTGTCCGGGTCGTCCTCGTCCTCGTCGCCGGGGCGCAACCGCCAGATCAGCGTGACGAAGCCGGCCAGGATGCCGGTGAACCCGAAGAGCGTGACCGCCGAGCGGTCGACCGGGAGCAACCACGGGAAGAGGAACAGCGCGAACCCGACGACGACCCCGAGCACGCCGATCACCGCGTACTTGCTGACCCGGGGCAGCGGTGGCGGGGGCGGTGGGTGGTAACCCTCGTCGTCATCGTCGTCGGGCAGGTCGGCGCCGAAGGTGTCCAGCCCGTCCAGCAGCGACGGCTCGTCGGGCCGGGTGCCCCGACCCACCGAGATCCCGGAGATGTCCGTGGCCGACGGCAGCCGACGGACGTCGGTGGCGGTCGGACCGGGCTCGTCGGCACCGGAGCGGGTCAGCGGCCCAGCGGTGGGTTCGTCCCGTACGTCCCGTTCGTCCACGTCCTCCGAGGCCGGCCACGGATGGTCGCCGGGGGTGGAGGTGGTGTGGAAACCCGCCACTATCCGTGCCCACTCGGCGTCGATGTCCGGTTCGTCGCGGGCCGGTGGCTGCTCCGGGGCGCCCTCGTCGGCGAGTTGGGTCAGGTAGTCCCGCGCGGTGGTCAGGTGTGAGCGGTCGACGTAGAGCCGGTCGACCGGCCGGGCCGGCACGGTGGTGGTGCGGGTGACCGGGTTGAGGTCGGCGGACGGCTGGAGGTAGGCGGCGATCCCGCCGGCGGCCAGCACGTCGAGCAGGTGCTCACCGACGCGCGGATCGACGTCGCCGACGACGGCGTACTCGTTCGCGTCGAGCCCGTTGTCCCGCCGTCCCCGGCGGGCCCCACCCGCTGACACCCGGACATCCCCCTTAACGCGCCTTCCGGCGCGGCCACCTCTGCCCTTCGACGCCCGTCCGCACGCCGTGCTCTGAATCGTGACACGTCAGGGCATGGTTCCGGGAGTGCGTTGTGTCGCGTCTTCCAAAGTCACGGCTGCTACCGCAGGTCGCGGTGGGGCTCCTTTGTCCGTTCTTGCGCGACACGTGCGATCTCGGTGATCGTTGGCAGCGGGGCGATGCGACACGCCGAGCGTCGCCCTGCTGACCTGTCAGCGACCCGTGCCGGTGCGGCAGCGGTGGCCGCCGATGGGTGCCAGGGGCATCGTCCGTTGTGGTGCGAGCGCTTGCTTCGTAGGCTCGTCGGCGACGGCGGCTGGTGCTGTCGCGGGCCCACCACGGGAAGGGACGCCGGTGCTCTACTGGCTGCTGAAGTACGTCATCCTCGGTCCGCTGCTCAAGCTGATCTTCCGCCCGCAGGTGGAGGGCCTGCACCACGTGCCGGTGACCGGCCCGGTGATCCTGGCGAGCAACCACCTCTCCTTCTCCGACTCGATCTTCACACCGTTGATCACCGCCCGGAAGGTCACCTTCGTCGCCAAGGCCGAGTACTTCACCGGCAAGGGGATCAAGGGCTGGCTGACCAAGATGTTCTTCGTCGGCACCGGCACGATCCCGGTGGACCGCTCCGGCGGCCGGGCCGCGCGCGCGGCCCTGGACACCCAGTTGCAGGTGCTGCGCGCCGGGGGCGTGGCCGGCATCTACCCCGAGGGCACCCGCTCCCCGGACGGGCGGCTCTACCGGGGCAAGACCGGGGTGGCCCGGCTCGCCCTGGAGAGCGGCGCGGTGGTGGTGCCGGTGGCGATGCTCAACGCCGACGAGATCCAGCCACCGGGCAAGCTCATCCCCAAGGTCGACCGGGTGCGGATCCGGTTCGGGGCGCCGCTGGACTTCTCCCGCTACGCCGGCCTGGCCGGCGACCGGTTCGTGGAGCGCGCGGTCACCGACGAGATCATGTACGAGTTGATGGAGCTCTCCGGTCGGGAGTACGTCGACACCTACGCCCAGAAGCTCAAGCAGCCCGCCCCGACGCCGCTTGCCGCCTGACCTGCGTGGGCCCGACCTGCGTGGGCCCGAGCTGCGCTGGCCTCACCTGCGCGGGCCTGACCTGCGCCGGGCGGCCGGTCACGGCAGGTGCAGCAGAGCGGGGGTGTGGTGGCGGCTGGCGAAGTCGTGCAGGCGGGCACGGGTCGCCGCGGCGGCGGGTGGGTCGGTCTCGGCGAGTGGGCCGAGGGCGAGCGCCAGCGTGATCACCTCGTCGGTCACGTCGGTCATCCGGGCGTAGCTCGCCGCCGCCGAGCGCAGCAGGTCCGCCGCTGTCGCGGCGTCCCCCTCGTGCCGGGCCAGCGTGGCGTCGGCGACCTGAGCGGCGGCGTGCGCCCACGGGGTCATCCGCGGTGCCCGGTCGAGCATCTGCCGGACCAGCCGGGCCGCATCCGCGCCGAGCACCCCGGCGACGTGCCCGACGGCCGGCACCCACTCCGCGAACGGGATCATCCGGGTCCGTTGCCAGTCCTCGTCCAGCTCGGTGAGCAGCGCCATCGCCTCGTCGCGGCGGCCCTGCACCGCCCGGCACAGGGCGGCGTGCGCCAGGGTGGAGCGCAGCACCCGGTGGAACCCGGTGCGCCGCGCCGCGACCAACGCCTGCTCGACCAGATCCGAGCCCGTCGTGTCCGCTGCCGCGGTGCCGTCCGTCCCGGTGGTGAGCGGATCCGCTCCGGCCAGCCCGCGCATCCAGCCCGAGACCGCCACGATGTGCAGGTCCCACTCCGCGGTCGGACGTCGGGTCGACTCCGCGGCCATCGCCAGCGCCGCCGTCCAGTCACCCGCGTAGTACGACCGTGCCCACTCGTCGGCGAAGCTGGTGGCCAGGCTGTGCTCGCCACCCAGGTCGAGGGTGAGCTGCTCGTCGACCAGCCGGGCCGAGCCGGCCAGGTCGCCCTCCTCCTGCAACGCCCAGGCCAGGTTCTGCACCGCCCGGCGTCGGCTGGTCAGCCGCTCCACCCGGCAGTGCTCGGTCACCTCCGCCAGCTCCGGGAACGCCGAGTCGGAGCCGGCCAGGTAGCGCGCCACGGCCAGGGTGATCCGCGCGTTGGCCTGGACCTCGCGCAACTGGAGTCGCTCGGCCAGGGACGCCGCCGCCCGCGCCGCGGTGCACGCCGGGTCGGTCTCCGCGTTCAACATGTGCACTCGGGCCAGCTCCAGCAGGGCGCCCGCCTTCTCCTGGCTGTCCGGTAGGTCGCCGTAGATGCCGATCGCCTGGTCCAGGCAGTGCAACGTCGCCGAACGGTCGGCCCGGCTCCACGCGGCGGTGGCGAGCAGCGTCCAGGCGCGCGCCGCCCCCGTCCGGTCGCCGCTCGAGGTGAGCCGCTCGGCCAGCCGGGTCAGCGTGTCCGTGCCACCGGCCACCAGGAACGCGTCCCCGTCCCGGTAGAACGCCAGCTCGGCCTCGAAGAGGTCCAACGCCGGGTCCGGCCCGACGTCCATGGCCAGTGCCCGGCCGACAAGCGCGGCAGCGGTGTCCAGCGCGTGCAGCTCGTACGCCCGGCGGGCCGCCCGGTGCAGCGCGGCCCGCGCCGCCGGAGCGTAGGGTGCGGTGTCCAACCCGACGGTCCGGGCGATCTCGTGCGCCGCCCAGCGGTGGTTCGCCAGCACCTCGGCCAGGTCGTGCTGCCGGCCGTCGGTGAGCTGGGCCATCCAGTCCGCGGTGCGTTGGTGGCGCAGCACCCGCTCGGCCCTGGGCAGCCGCTGGTAGCAGACGTCGCGCACCAGGATGTGCCGGAACCGGTACTCGGGCTGTCCAGGCATCGTCGACGTGCTCTGCTCGTACACCAGGTCGCGGCGTTGCAGGCGGTCCAGCGCCCGCTCCACCCACTCCACCGGCCGACCGAGGGCCATCGCGACCGGGGCCGCCCAGAACACCACGCCGACCACGGCGGCGGCCTGGAGCACCGCCCGGTCGGCCGAATCCAGCAGGTCGAGCCGGTTGGCGATGACCGCCTGCACGGTACGCGGCATCTCCGCGCCACCGTCGAAGTCGGCGCGGACGGCCGTACCGACCGCGTCGAGCAGGCCGCCGTCGAGCAGCATCCGGGCGTACTCCTGCGCGTAGAGCGGGTTGCCGTCGGCGAACTCGATGAGCGGGGTACGCGAGTGGGACGGCAGCGTCGACTGCCCGAGCAGCAGCGAGTAGAGCGTGTCGATGTCGGTGTCGTGCATCGGCGGCACCGAGATGGACATCGCGCCGCTGATCGTGCCCGTCCAGGCCGGGTTCCGTTCCCGCAGCTCCGGCCGGGCGGTCGCGACGACGAGCAGCGGTACGCCGCGCGCGGTCGCGCCCAACTGCTCGACGAAGGCGAGCATCGCCTGGTCCGCCCAGTGCATGTCCTCGAAGACCAGCACGGTCGGGCCGGTGGCGGCCAGGGCGAGCAGGAAACGCCGCCAGGCGGCCTCGGTCTCGCCGGGGGTGAGTCGTTCGCCGGGTACGCCGATCAGCGGCCCGAGCGCCTCGGCCAGCCGGGTCGCGTGCGGGTCGGCGAGCTGCCCCAGGCGGGCCCGCAGCCGCTCGCGTAGCGCGGCCGGGTCGTCGACCTCCGGCACACCCACCCAGGTCTTCACGATGTCCGACAACGCGGCCCAGGTGACGTTCTCACCGAACGGCGGGCACTGACCGACGAGCCAGGTGATCGGTGTGCCGGGCAGGCTGCCGGCGTGCCGGGCCAGCTCGCGCAGCAGCCGACTCTTGCCCACGCCGGCCGGGCCGAACACCGTCACCAACTGGGAGGTCCGCTCGGTCACCATCCGGTGCAGCGCGTTGACCAGCAGGCCACGCTCGTGCTCGCGGTCCACCATCGGCGTCAGCTCGGCGGCGCGCGGGTCGCGGTTGGGTCGCACCTGGACGGCCAGCCAGATCCGGCTCACCGCGGACCGGCCGCGCAGGGTGACCGGTGGCTGGTCGGCGTACTCCATCTCGTGTCGGGTGGCCGCCCAGGTGCTCTCGTCGACGACGACACCGCCGGACGGGGCGAACCCCTGCAGGCGGGAGGCCGTGTTGACCACGTCTCCGGTGACGAAGGCCTGCCCGCCGTCGCGGGCGGCGGAGAGGTCGACAAGGGCTTCGCCGGTCGCGATGCCGACCCGGAAGCCGAGCGGCGGCTGCGGACCGGTGGGCTGGCGGGCCAGGTTCCGTTGCAGCTCCAGGCCGGCGCGGACACACCGCAACGCATCGTTGTCGGTGGCCACCGGCGCGCCGAACAGCGCCATCGCCGCGTCGCCGATGTACTTCTCGACCACCCCGCCGTACTGGTGCACGATCCGGCGCACCGTGGCGAAGTAGGTCTGCTGCAGACTGCGGGCCTGCTCCGGGTCGGCCCGCTCCGCGTACCTGGTGAAGTCCACGATGTCGATGAAGAGCACGCTCACCTGACGGCGGTCCTCCTGCACCACGGCGACGTGGTCCCGCAGCGGTTGGCCGCAGCTGGTGCAGAAGTTGACCTCGGTGCTGTTGGCGTGCCCGCAGTGCGCGCAGTTGACCCCGAGCGGCTGGCCGCACCCGCCGCAGAAGCGGTCGTCCGGCCCGGCCGCGCGTGCGCAGTGTCCACACTTGAGGTCGATGTTCAGCTCCGTGGGCGAAAGAGGTCAGTATCGCGTCCGGCCGGCCAAGTCGGGTACCCGACGTGCGGACGGGCAACGCCATCGATCGGTCGGGGTTAGTGTTCCGTACCAGGAAGTTTCACGTCAGGGAGAGTGCCGTGCAGGTACGATTGTCCGCCTCGTGGACCGATCCGGGGGGCATGCTGTGGGCTGCGGGCGACACGATTGATGTCGATGCGGTCACTCTCGCCGAACTGGAGGAGCAGGGCATGGTGGAAGAGCCTGAGGGTCAGTCGGGCGGGTCGGGGGAGACCACGACCACCTCGTCGAGCACGCCCACGGCTGGTAAGCCGACCGACCCGAAGAAGATCGGTCCGGGGCCGGGCGCGCCGCCGGCCGACAGTTCGAAGAACTGATCGCCCGGGTGCGGTGGGCGGGCCGTTGGTCCGCCGGCGGCGCTCGTCCGGTCCGTACATTCGCTGACGCCGACTGCCTCTGGCAGTCGGCGTCAGCCGTGCGTACGGGCGGGTTGCTGGCCCTCGACCGATGACGGGCGTCCACACCGCAGGCTTGACCGGCGACGACGCCGGGCGGGCCGGTCGGTCAGCGGTCGGCCATGCCGGCGCGGCGGCGCAGGGCGGCCACGTCGGTCACCACGATCCGGCGGCCCTCGGTGCGGAGCCAGCCACGGCTCGCGAACGAGCCGATGGCCTGGTTGACGCTCTGCCGGGAACCACCGGCCATCTCGGCCAGTTGGCTCTGGTTGAGCTCGATCGTGATCATCGGCGCCTGGCTCTCGCCGGCCAACCGCACAAGCGTCTTCGCCACCCGACCGGGCAGGTCGAGGAAGACATGGTCGGCGTTCTGCTCGGTGAGCCGACGGATCAGCCCACCCAGAGAGCGCATCACCGCGTCCAGAATGCGGGGGTTGGAGTGCACCAACTCCATGAACGCGCCGCGTGAGAGCGCGAGCGCCGCGCAGTCCTCGATGGCCTCCGCCGACGCGGACCGGGTGGACGCGTCGAGCAGGGAGACCTCGCCGAGCACGTCCGGTGGACGGATAACCGACAGCACGGCGCGTTCGCCGGTGGGTGCGGTGCGGAACACGGCCACCGCGCCACGGCGCAACACGATCAGCGACTCGCCGGGGTCGTTCTCCACAAAGAGCAGTTGCCCCTTGCGGTAGGTGCGCGGAACCGCTGCGGCGATGACCCGCTGCCGCACCTCGGGCTCCAGCCCAGCGAACATCTCGACACCCGTGAGCGCGTCACCCGGCTCTGGCAGGCGAACCTCCACGACCCAACCCCTCCCCCGGTCATGGACCACACAACTCGCTCACCGGGCGAACCTGATGGGCCCCGACTAGGTGAACTGACACCGATTCGGCGTCCGGTAGCGGTACACATCAGATCATGACGGTCCGGTCGCTTGCTGTACACCCCTCGAAGCACTTCCGTGACCGTCACAAGCTGCGATGTGTCGTTCACGAGGTGTTGCCACGGCTCGGCCCCCTCCGATCGGGCCCCGCCGAGCATCGCCGCACGGCCGTGGGCGAAGATGCCCGGAATGGTCTACCGCTACTTCTACGACTGCGAGTTCATCGAGGACGGCACGACCGTCGACCTCGTCTCGATCGGTGTCGTCGACGAGTACGGCCGCGAGTTCTACGCGGTCTCCACCGAGTTCGACGACTCCCGCGCCGTGCCCTGGGTCCGGCGCAACGTGCTGGACAAGCTGCCGTCCCCGGCGGACCGGGCCTGGCGCTCGCGGGAGCGCATCCGTGACGACCTGTTCGACTTCCTGGTCGAGCCGATCCGGGACCGGCCGGGGGAGCAGCTGGAGCTGTGGGCCTGGTTCGCCGCGTACGACCACGTGGTGCTCGCCCAGCTCTGGGGTGCGATGCCGGCGCTGCCCCGGGAGATTCCCCGCTACACCAAGGAGCTGCGGCAGCTCTGGGACGACCGTGGTAGGCCGACCCTGCCGGACGCGGACGCGGCCCGACACGACGCGCTCGTCGACGCCCGGCACAACCTGGCCCGCTGGCGGGCGATGACGGCCCGCTGAGGGGCGGGCGCGCCATCGCAGGTTTGACCGGTTCTGTCCCGGGCAACGGTTCGGTCAGCCGAGCCGAGGGGGATTGCCATGAGTGACCAGCCGACCACTGCAACGCAGGCGCGCGCCCGGGTCACCGAGCTGGCTCGGGCCGCGCGGATCTGCATGCTCACCACGACCGCTCTGGACGGGCGGCAGGTGAGTCGACCGATGGGGCTCCAGGAGGCCGAGTTCGACGGCGACCTCTGGTTCTTCGCCTACGCCGACTCGGCCAAGGTCCGCCAGATCCGGGTGAACCCGGAGGTCAACGTCGCCTTCTCGGATCAGCGGCACAACGCCTGGGTGTCGATCTCCGGCACCGCCACCGAGGGGTTCGACCGGGCCCGCGCCGACCAGCTGTGGAGCCCGTTGCTCAAGGCGTGGTTCCCCGACGGGCTGGACACCCCGGGGCTCACGTTGATCAAGGTGCACACCAGCTCCGCCGAGTACTGGGACTCGCCCAGCAGTACGGTGGTGAACCTCCTCGGCTACGCGAAGGCGGCGGTCACCGGCCGGCCTCCGAACGCGGGCGAGAACCACGAGGTGACCTACTGACCGGGGGTGGGTGCCCGGGGCGCGCTGTCGCCGCACCGGCGGGCCGACTACAGTGCGCAGTGACGGCCCGCCCCGGGCCGGCAACGGCGCCGATGGTCTGACCTGACACATACCCTGGGGCATATCGGGCTTTACCTGATGCTCCAGGAGGATGAGCGGATCATGCGTATCGGCGTGCTCACCGGCGGCGGGGACTGCCCCGGTCTCAACGCGGTCATCCGGGCGGTGGTCCGCAAGGGCGTCGCCACTTACGGTCACGAGTTCGTGGGCTTCCGGGACGGTTGGAAGGGTCCCCTCGAGGGTCTCTCCCGGCCCCTGGGTATCGCCGACGTCCGCGGCATTCTGCCCCGCGGCGGCACCATCCTCGGCTCGTCCCGGACCAACCCGTTCAAGATCGAGAACGGCGTCGAGCGGATCAAGGACAACCTCGCCGAGCAGGGCGTGGACGCGCTGATCGCGATCGGCGGCGAGGACACCCTCGGCGTGGCCACCAAGCTCTACGAGCTTGGTGTGCAGGTCGTCGGCGTGCCGAAGACGATCGACAACGACCTCGGCGCCACCGACTACACCTTCGGCTTCGACACCGCGGTCAACATCGCGATGGAGGCCATCGACCGCCTCCACACCACCGCGGAGAGCCACCACCGCACCCTGGTCGTCGAGGTGATGGGCCGGCACGCCGGCTGGATCGCCCTGCACGCCGGCCTCGCCGGTGGTGCCAACGTCATCCTGCTGCCCGAGCGTCAGTTCGACGTCGAGCAGGTGGCCGGCTACGTCGAGAAGCGCTTCCAGCACCAGTACGCCCCGATCGTCGTGGTCGCCGAGGGCGCCCAGCCGCTGGACGGCCAGATGGTCCTCGCCAACCAGGAGCTCGACTCGTTCGGCCACGTCCGCCTCGGCGGCATCGGCCAGTGGCTCGCCGAGCAGCTGGAGGCCAAGACCGGCAAGGAGGCCCGCACCGTGGTGCTGGGCCACATCCAGCGCGGTGGCACCCCGACCGCCTTCGACCGGGTGCTCGCCACCCGCCTGGGCCTGCAGGCCATCGACGCCGTCAACGACGGTGACTGGGGCAAGATGGTCGCGATGCAGAGCACCGACATCGTCCGGGTGCCCCTCGCGGACGCGACCCGCGAGCTGAAGACCGTGCCGCTGGAGCGGTACGCCGAGGCCGAGGTCTTCTTCGGCAGCTGATCGATCGTCGGCGGCGCGGCGGGCCTGCGGGTCCGCCGCGCCGCGACCCAACACGAGGGGGTACGGGCCGACATGTCAGCCGGAGTGCACACGGTCGCGGTGATCGGCGCGGGCAAGATCGGTGAGCTGATGCTCTCCGGGCTGCTGCGCTCGGGGTGGCCGGTCGACCGGCTGCTGGCCACCGCCCGCCGGCCCGCCCGCGCCGAGGAGTTGGCCGCCCGCTACGGCGTACGGGTGGTCGACAACCTGACCGCGGTGGACGAAGCGGCGGTGCTCGCGGTCTCGGTGAAACCGCAGGACGCCGCCGCGCTGCTCGACGAGATCGGCCCCAAGGTGCCGGCCGACAAGCTCGTCATCTCGCTCTGCGCCGGCCTGCCCACCAGCTTCTTCAGCCGCCGGCTGCCCGACGGCACCCCGGTGGTGCGGGTGATGACCAACACCCCGGCCCTGGTCGACGAGGCGATGACCGCGATCTCCGCCGGCGCGTACGCCACCGGGGCGCACCTGACGTTGGCCGAGGAGATGTTCAAGCCGCTCGGCCAGACGATCCGGGTGCCCGAGTCGCAGCAGGACGCGGTCACCGCGCTCTCCGGCTCCGGCCCGGCCTACTTCTACCTCCTGGTCGAAGCCATGATCGACGCCGGGATCCTGCTCGGGCTGCCCCGCCAGGTGGCACACGAGTTGATCGTGCAGACCGCGATCGGGTCGGCGGTGATGCTGCGCGACTCCGGCGAGCACCCGGTCAAGCTGCGCGAGGCGGTCACCTCGCCGGCCGGCACCACCATCTCCGCGATCCGGGAGTTGGAGAAGCACGGCGTACGCGCGGCGCTGCTCGCCGCGCTGGAGGCCGCCCGCGATCGCGCCCGCGAGTTGGCGGCACAGGCCGACTGAGCGTTCGCGCTTCGCGCCGGAACGGTCCGGGCACGTCGCGGGGGCCGAGCGTGCCGCATACTGGCCCGGTGTTCACACTCGCCCAGGCCCGGCACCTGGTGGCCACTCTGCAGCCGCGCGTCGACGAGTTGGTCCGGGTCCGGGCCGACCTGGCCGAGTTACGCGTCGACCTGGCCGACCACGGCGTGAGCGCGCTCGGCGGCATGGCCGAGGTCAAGGCGCTGGAGGCCCGGCTGCACGCCGTTGTCGACGAGTTGCACCAGCACGACATCCAGGTCAAGGGCATCGCTCCGGTGCTGCTCGACTTCCCCGGCGAGCGCGACGGCCGCGCCGTGCTCTGGTGCTGGTTGGAGGGCGACTCCGACGTGCGCTGGTACCACCGGGCCGAGTGCGGCTTCGCCGGCCGCCGCCCCCTCTGACCCCCGCGCCCCGCGCGACCCCGCGCCCCGCGCGACCCCGCGCCCCGCGCGACCCCGCGCCCCGCGCGACCCCGCGCCCCGCGCGACTCCGCGCGACTCCGCGCCCCGCGCGACTCCGCGCGACCCCCGCCCCGCGCACTTGATCCACTCGGGTTTCGGGAAACTGCGGTGTCCGGCCACAGCGGACGCCCCGATATCAGTGGACTCGAGTGGATCACGGGGCTGCGCGCGGCTCAGCCCGCGGCGGACGACGGCAGGAACGGGCCGCCGGCCTCGGTCACCGCGAACACCACCACGTTGTCGACGTAGTGACCCCGCCGCCTGTCGAAGTCACCCCCGCAGGTGACCAGGCGCAACTCCGCGCCGGGCGTCGGCCCGTAGACCACGGCCGTCGGAAACCGGTCCTTGCGGGTCCGTAGCGACCCGGTCACCCGGAACGACAACCGCTGCCCGCCGCGCCACACCTCCACCAGGTCGCCGGGCCGTAGCTCGCCGAGCTCGGCGAAGACCGCCGGGCCGCGTCGCGAGTCCAGATGCCCGGCGAGGACGGCCGGGCCGGTGTCGCCCGGGGCCGGGCCGCCGCCGTACCAGCCGGCGGTGTCGAAGTCGGTCGGTGGGACAAGCGCACCCGTGCGGTCCAACCCCAGCACGGTGAGCGGTGAGTCGACGCCGATGCGCGGTACGCGTACCCGCGTGGGGGGACCCTGTGGCGCGGGCGCGGCGGCCACCGTCGGGCAGTCGTCGCCGCAGCCGGGGTGCCAGCTCGCCGGCGGCGGCGGTGGGTCGGTGGTGGCCAGCCCGACCCCGGTGCCGGCGGCCAGGCAGACCGCCGCGCCGGCCGCGACAAGCGCGGCCAGCGGCGCCCGGCGGTCCCGGTGCCGCCGGATCGACCGATCCGGCCCGGCGCTCACCAGGTGGTGCGCCGCCGCCGGCGCCAGAGCAGCAGGGCCACCGCGCCGGCCGTCACGGCCAGACCGCCGGCCACCAGGGGGTACGCGTCGAGGCCCGCCCCGGCGGTGCCACCGGCGCCGGTGTCCACCCCGCCGGCCGGGACGACGGTGCCGCCCTCGGCGTCGCGACGCAGTTCGGCGGTGAGCCCGCCCTGCCGCGCGTCGAGCACCAGCAGTGAGTAGACCGCACCGCCGGTGAGCCGCACCTCCGCGTCGGCGCTCGGACCGCCGGCACCCGTCAGCTTCAGCCGCCAATTCCCCGGCTCGACCTGCTGATAGTCGGTCGTGGTGGCGAACTGCACCCCGTCGGCGATCCTCGGGCCGTCGGCGGCGGCCACGTCGAGTACCGGGGTGCGAACGGACGCCTGCACGACCCGCACCTTGGCGCGGCCGTCGGTGGGGGCGCTGAGATCGTCGTTGAGCACCCGCAGACCGAGGTCGGCGTGCCGGCCGACACCGGCCACCGTGTAGGCGTCGCCGCTGCTCACCGCGACCTCGGTGGTGAGCACCGGAGGGTCGCTGGCGGGAGCGCCGGCCTCACGCATGGCCACCGCGTACCGGCCCGGCGCGAGTTCCAGATAGTCGGAGACCACGCCGTAACCGACCCCGGGGAAGACCTGCGGCTTCGCCGCGCCCGGCGCGGCCAGGTAGACGTCCACCGCCGGCGTGTCCGGGGAGAGGTGCGCGAGCCGGACGTATCCGATGTTGTCCGCGCCGGTCGCGGCACCTGCCGGAATCGGAATGGCGGCGGTCGCGAGGGCGGTGCCGAGCAGGAGCGCGCCGGAGCCGGCCAACAGCCGGCGGGGCATGGTACGGAACGTGTGCATGTCGCCTCCGGGGCACGTTCGGTGAGCGGGCGGCAACCCAGAGAACAGGGTCCCGTGAACAGGACTACGACGCAAGTTGCCACAGCCATGTTTTGTCGCGTCCACCCCTGCCGCGCCCCCGCGCCCCTCAAGATCCGCGCAACTTCGGGGATGTTGCTGCCTCGCGACGGCTTGAGGCAGCAACATCCCCGAAGTTGTGCAGGGTCAGGCTCTCGTTCGTGCGGCGGGTGCTCGTCTACCGATCGCGGACGGCTAGGAGGCCCAGCAGGTCGGGGAGGACTCCGCCCGCGCCCGCCTCGACGACCCGGACCAGCCGAAGATCGGCGTCCACTGTCGCCGCCCGCCGTACGTTCACCCGGAGGGCGATCGCGAGGCGGGCGGCGACAGGCCCCTGCTCAGCGGGTGGCGGCGGCGACGGCGGCGCGCACCTTGGCGGCGTCGCCCGGGGCCGGGTGCTCCCAGTCGGTCGGGCTGGCCGAGTAGAGCGTGCCGTACGCCGGGGTGTCCGGCTGGTAGCGCCACCCTTCGGCCAGCGGGCCGACGTCGACCGCGTCGTAGCCGATCCGGTCCAGGAAGGCGGTCACCTCGGCCTTCGCTGCGGCGTCGTCGCCGGCGATCGCGAGGGCGCTACGGTCGGTGGCGCCGGACTGGCGGGGGAGCGCGGCCAGGCCCTTGAAGTAGATGTTGTTGAAGACCTTGACCACCCTTGACTCCGGCAGGTGCCGCTGAAGCAGTTCACTGCTCGTGGTCTCTCCCGAGTCCAGTTCCGGGAAGACGCCGTCGCGCTGCGGGTAGTAGTTGTTGGTGTCGATGACGACCTTGCCGGCCAGCGGTTCCACCGGCACCGCCCGGTACGCCTTCAGCGGCACGGTGACCACCACGATGTCACCGACCTGCGCCGCGTCCTGCGCGGTGCCGGCGCTGGCGTGCTCGCCCAGGGTCTCGACCAGGTCGGTGAGGGTCTCTGGGCCTCGCGAGTTGCTCAGCACCACGTCGTAGCCGGCGTCGACGGCCAGCCGGGCCACGGTGCCGCCGATGTTGCCACTGCCGATCAGTCCCACAGTTGTCATGCTCGTCCCCAACTCCGTCCACCCTCGACGAATTCCCGACCAGGCTGGTGGGTTTTTCGATCACCCACTGTCGGGTGGCTGCGCAGACCGTTCGCGACCGTCGCCGTCCCGGCGGATGCCCTGGTGGCGGCGCTGCGCTTCCGTCCCGCACACCGTACTGCCCACCCTGGTCGCCGACCGGCTCTCCGAGGAGCTGCCACTCTCCGGTGAGGTCGGGGAGGGTCGACTCAGGCGGTGGGGAGGGTCTTCTCGATGGCTGCGCGGAGGTCGTCGGAGTCGGGCTCGACCGTGGGGGCGAAGCGGGCGGCGACCGAGCCGTCCGGGGCGACCAGGAACTTCTCGAAGTTCCACCGCACGTCACCGGTGTGCCCGTCGGCGTCCGGAGTGTCCACGAGGGCGGCGTAGAGCGGGTGCCGGTTCGGACCGTTGACGTCGACCTTCTCCGTCAACGGGAAGGTAACCCCGTAGTTGACCTGGCAGAAGTCGCTGATCTCGGCGGCGCTGCCCGGCTCCTGCCCGGCGAACTGGTTGCACGGCACGCCGAGGACCACCAGGCCCCGGTCGGCGTAGGTGTCGGCCAATTTTTGCAGGCCGGCGTACTGCGGGGTGAGGCCGCAGCGGGAGGCCACGTTGACGACGAGCATCGCCTTGCCGCGGTGGCGGTCAAGGTCGGCGGGGCCGCCGGTGAGGGCGTCGATCGGGATGTCGAAGACGGTCATGGGCCGAGGCTACGCGCCGGCCACCGACGGTCCGGGGCAAGGGCACTCCATGCACCAGGAGAAATCGAAACATGCGCATCTTGACGAACTGATGACGGCGTGAGTACCGTCTCACCATCTCTTTTGGAAAGTTTCCTAACAGTTCGGGAGACGCCGCATGAAAAGATCGCTCCGCCGGGCCCTCTGGGCCGGTGCCGTGGTCGCCGTGACCGTCGCAACGGTGCCGGTGACCACCGCGTTCGGCGCCGGCACGGTCACCACCACCTTCACCAAGGCGCAGGACTGGGGGACCGGTCACGAGACGAGGGTGACCGTCACCAACGGTTCCAGCGCCACGGTCACCACCTGGCGCATCGAGTTCGACCTGCCGTCCGGCACCACCATCAGCAGCGCGTGGGACGCCGACGTCACCAGCAGTGGCAACCACTACGTCGCGGTCAAGAAGAGCTGGGCCGGTGGCATCGCCCCCGGCGCCTCGTTCAGTTGGGGCTACAACGGCAGCGGTGCCTACAAGGCGCCGCTGAACTGCACCATCAACGGTGCGGCCTGCGGCGGTGGGTCCACTCCGCCGACCACGACGCCGCCGACCACCACCCCACCGACGACGACGCCGCCCACCACCCCACCGCCCACCACGCCACCGCCGACCACCAACCCGCCGAACCCGGGCGGCAAGAAGATCGTCGGCTACTTCGCCGAGTGGGGCGTCTACGGGCGCAACTACCACGTCAAGAACATCCAGACCAGCGGCTCGGCCGCCAAGCTGACCCACATCCTGTACGCCTTCGGCAACACCACCGGCGGTCGTTGCGCCATCGGTGACAGCTACGCCGACTACGAGAAGGCGTACACCGCCGCGGAGAGCGTCGACGGCGTCGCCGACACCTGGGACCAGCCGCTGCGGGGCAGCTTCAACCAGCTGCGCAAGCTCAAGCAGCTCAACCCGCACCTCAAGGTGATCTGGTCGTTCGGTGGCTGGACCTGGTCCGGTGGCTTCACCCAGGCCGCGCAGAACCCGGCCGCGTTCGCCGAGAGCTGCTACAACCTCGTCGAGGACCCGCGCTGGGCGGACGTCTTCGACGGCATCGACGTCGACTGGGAGTACCCGAACGCCTGCGGTCTGAGCTGTGACACCAGCGGCCCGAACGCGTTCAAGAACGTGATCAGCGCGTTGCGGTCGAAGTTCGGGTCCAGTGCCCTGGTCACCGCCGCCATCACCGCGGACGGCAGCAACGGCGGCAAGATCGACGCCACCGACTACGCCGGTGCCATCGGCAACCTCAACTGGCTGATGCCGATGACCTACGACTACTTCGGCGCCTTCGCCGCCCAGGGTCCGACGGCACCGCACTCCCCGCTCACCTCGTACACCGGAATCCCGCAGCAGGGCTTCAACTCCGACGCGGCGATCCAGAAGCTCAAGAGCAAGGGCGTCCCGGCGAACAAGCTGCTGCTCGGCATCGGCTTCTACGGTCGGGGCTGGACCGGAGTCACCCAGGCCGCTCCGGGAGGCAGCGCCACCGGCGCGGCACCGGGCACCTACGAGGCCGGCATCGAGGACTACAAGGTCCTCAAGAACACCTGCCCGGCCACCGGCACGGTCGCCGGCACCGCGTACGCCAAGTGCGGCAGCAACTGGTGGAGCTACGACACCCCGTCGACCATCAACGGCAAGATGACGTACGCGAACAACCAGGGCCTCGGTGGCGCGTTCTTCTGGGAGCTCTCCGGTGACACGAGCAACGGCGAGCTCATCGGCGCCATCAAGGGCGGTCTCGGCTGAGCCGAGGGCCGACGCACCACCCACACGGCGGGGAGGGGCCCGCACCGTCCCTTCCCGCCCGTGACACAGCGGCCCGGTCGACGCCAAGCGTCGGTCGGGCCGCCGCCGTTGGGCTCACCCAGCCCGATGTGGCAGACTCGCGGCTCGGCACGTCTCGATCTCACCGTCGACGGAGGTGATCATGCGCCGGACCCACCGCAGGCTGGCGGCGAGCGCCGCCGGGCTGGTGCTGCTGCCGGTTGCCCTGGTCGGCTGCGGGTTCGGTGGCGGAGACGAGGACGAGTCCCCCGCCAAGCCGGCCCGAGTCCCCGCCGAGGAGGCCGCCACCCGCTCCCGTGAGCGCGTGCAGGCGTACCTCGACGCGATGGCGGCCAAGGACGTCGACGCCGGCCGCAGCCAGCTCTGCGCTCTGCTGCACGACGGCTTCGACCTGGGCGCCACCGGTCCCAACGGCGACTTCGCCGACCACTTCAAGGTGCCGGAGGCGGCCATCACCGACATCCGGTCCGGTCCGCGCGGCCAGGAGGTCAGCGTCTCGGTCTCGGTCGCGGTCGGCAAGCGCACCGTCACCCGGCCGCTGGTCTTCACCGTCACCCGGGACGGCAGCGACTGGTGCATCGCCAGCGAAGCGCCGGGCAGCGCGCCCGCTGCGCCGTCGCCGACCGGCGTCTTCGTGCCCGAGTGACCTGACCAGCGCTCGGCGGATTGATCTCCCATCTGCCGGAACCGTCCCCCTCGGCGCCCGGTCACCGCGGCCGTCGCCGTACGCTTTCTGTCATGCGCCATGAGTGGCATCAGTTGAGCCATCCCGCGGTGGGTAGCCCGGGCCTGCAGACCAGCCGACCGACCGTCGACTCCGCCGAGGACGCCGCGCTCGGCCTGGACCGATGGCGGGAGCTGCCCCGCGAGCAGGTCCCGCCGTGGTCCGACCCGGCCGCCGTGGCCGCGGTCTGCAAGGTCCTCGACACCGTGCCGTCGGTCGTCGCGCCCTACGAGGTCGACCAACTGCGGCAGAAGCTCGCCCTGGTGTGCGAGGGCAAGGCGTTCCTGCTGCAGGGTGGTGACTGCGCCGAGACGTTCGTGGACAACACCGAGAGCCACCTGCTGGCCAACGCCCGCACCCTGCTCCAGATGGCGATCGTGCTCACCTACGGCGCGTCGCTGCCGGTGGTCAAGGTCGCCCGGGTCGCCGGGCAGTACACGAAGCCGCGTTCGCTGCCGACCGACGCGCGCGGCCTCCCCGCGTACCGCGGCGACATGATCAACTCCCTGGAGGCCGACCCGGCCGCCCGGGTCGCCGACCCGCAGCGCATGATCCGCGCGTACGCGAACTCGGCGGCGGCGATGAACATGCTCCGGGCGTACCTCGCCGGCGGGCTCGCCGACCTGCACGCCGTGCACGACTGGAACAAGGGCTTCGTGAAGAACTCCCCGGCGGGGGAGCGTTACGAGGCGATCGCCCGGGAGATCGACCGGGCGTTGGCCTTCATCCGGGCCTGCGGCATGACCGACGACGAGGCGCTGCGCACCGTCACGCTCTACTGCTCCCACGAGGCCCTCGCCCTGGAGTACGACCGGGCGCTCACCCGGGTCTCCGACCGTCGGGCGTACGGGCTCTCCGGGCACTTCCTCTGGATCGGCGAGCGCACCCGGCAGATCAGCGGGGCGCACATCGACTTCATCTCCCGGATCGCCAACCCGATCGGGGTCAAGCTCGGCCCGGGCACCTCCCCGGACGAGGCGATCGAGCTGTGCGAGAAGCTCAACCCGGACAACATCCCCGGCCGGCTCACCCTGATCAGCCGGATGGGCAACCATCGGGTACGCGACGCGCTGCCGCCGATCGTCGCCAAGGTCACCGCCGCCGGCGCCAAGGTGGTCTGGCAGTGCGACCCGATGCACGGCAACACGCACGAGTCGTCGAACGGCTACAAGACCCGGCACTTCGACCGCATCGTCGACGAGGTGCTCGGCTACTTCGAGGTGCACCGGGGGCTGGAAACCCACCCCGGCGGCCTGCACGTCGAGTTGACCGGCGAGGACGTCACCGAGTGCCTCGGCGGTGCCCAGGGCATCGAGGACCTCGACCTGCCGGACCGCTACGAGACCGCCTGCGACCCGCGACTCAACACCCAGCAGTCGTTGGAGTTGGCCTTCCTCGTAGCCGAGATGCTCCGTGGCTGAAGTCGGTGGCCGAAGGGATGACCGCGGCTGAGGTTGCCGACCCCCGCCGACAGCCGAGAAGAATGACCGTGACCAGGTGTGCGAGACCCGCAACCGGCGGTCGAAAGGATGACAGTGGCTGACCTGTTCGTGGACCTGCGATCCGACACGGTGACCCGGCCGACCGCCGGGATGCGGGAGGCGATGGCCACCGCCGAGGTGGGCGACGACGTCTACGGCGAGGACCCGACCGTCAACGCGCTCGAAGCCGAGGTGGCCGCCCTGTTCGGGCACGAGGCGGCGTTGTTCGCCCCGAGCGGGTCGATGGCGAACCAGATCGCTCTGCAGTTGCTGGTGTCGCCGGGTGACGAGGTGCTCTGCGACGCCGACGCGCACGTGGTCACGTACGAGATCGGCGCCGCGGCCGCGTACGGCGGAATTTCCTCGCGGACCTGGCCCGCGGTCGGCGCGGACATCGACCCGGAGGTGGTGGCCGGGATGATCCGGCCGGACGGCTACTTCGCCGTCCCCACCCGGGCGATCGCCGTCGAGCAGACCCACAATCGTGGCGGTGGCGGGGTGATTCCGCTGGCCACCCTGCGGGATCTGCGCAGGGTCGCCGACGACGCGGGTCTCGCGCTGCACTGCGACGGCGCCCGGATCTGGCACGCGCACGTCGCCGACGGGGTGCCGCTGATCGAGTACGGTCGGCTCTTCGACACGCTGTCGGTCTGCCTCTCCAAGGGCCTCGGCGCACCTGTCGGTTCACTTGTGGTGGGCAGCGCGGAGAAGATCGCGCGGGCCCGGACGATCCGCAAGCGGATGGGCGGTGGCATGCGTCAGGCCGGCATTCTGGCCGCCGCCGGCCGGTACGCGCTCGCGCAGCACATCGACCGGCTGGCCGACGACCACGCGAAGGCGGCCCGGCTCGCCGAGGCGGTCGCGCCGTTCGGTGTGCTGGCCACCACCGTGCGCACCAATCTGGTCGCGCTGGACCTGACCAAGCACACGCTGGACGCACGTGCCCTGGCGGCCGTCGCGCGGGAGGAGGGCGTCCTCATCTCGGTGCTCGGCCCCCGGACCGCCCGTCTGGTCACCCACCTGGGCGTCAGCGACGCGGACATCGACCACGCAGTAGAAGCTCTACCCCGAATCCTGACGGCGTCCTGACCCGCCCAGCCCCCTCCCTGCCGGGGCACACCAGGTCAGAGCTATTTTCGCGAGGTGTCCGAGTGGGTCTGTGACTGTTGCGGGCGGTGG
>NZ_JBEZGM010000045.1:0-9346 GCF_040649995.1 Micromonospora sp. NPDC048835
CTTCAAGCACCGGATGCTCGCGCAGACCCCGCAACGGTTCCGGGGCGGAACGGAGGGCGGTCAGGCTTGATCCCTGCGCCGGGCACGGCGGGCCCCCGCCCCCGTCGTGGTTCCGGTTTGCGCGGGGGTTCCGCCGCCGTCGTCGGTGGTGGATCTGATCTTGGTGGTTCTCGGTCGACGTGGGGTCTTGGGTTGTGGTTTGGGTGGGGTTACCAGCCTCGGGCTTTCCACTGGGGGAGGGCGGGGCGCTCCGCGCCGAGGGTGCTGTCCTTGCCGTGACCCGGGTAGAACCAGGTGTCGTCCGGGAGCCTGTCGAACAGCTTGTGCTCGACGTCGCCGATCAGCGCCGCGAAGCGCTCCGGATCCTTGTCGGTGTTACCCACCCCGCCGGGGAAGAGGCTGTCGCCGGTGAAGAGGTGCGGCGTGCCGGCCGGGTCGCGGTAGAGCAGCGCGATCGATCCGGGGGTGTGCCCCTTGATGTGGATGACCTCCAGTGCGCAGTCGCCGACCGGCACGGTGTCACCGTCGGCCAGCCGCTCCGCCTCGATCGGCAGCCCCGCCGCGTCATCGGCGTGCACGAGCGCCCGGGCGCCGGTCTTCGCGACGACCTCCTCCAGCGCCACCCAGTGATCCATGTGCTGGTGCGTGGTCACCACTGCGGTGAGCCCACCGTCGCCGATCAGATCGAGCAGCCGGGGCGCCTCGTTGGCCGCGTCGATCAGCACCTGGTCGCCGGTGCCCGTGCAGCGCAGCAGGTAGGCGTTGTTGTCCATCGGACCCACCGACAGCTTGCTGATGGTCAGCCCGTCCAGCTCCCGTACCGCCGGCGCGCCGCCGTGCGTGACGTCTCCGCTGTATGTCATGAGGTTTCTATATCCATTCCGGTGGAGTGGGCAGGGGACCGTCGGGGATGACGGAGAGCGGGGCGCCGTCGGCGCGGCCGATCAGCCAGGCGGCGAGGTCGGGGGCGGGACCGGAGACGACCGGGGCGCCGACGCGTTCCCCGATCACCACCTCGTGCTCGCCGCCGTCGAGGCGGAGCACCATCGACGGCGGCGTCGGCGCCATCGCGTGATGGCTTGCCGCCTCGCGCAACAGTCGGTGGGCGAACGTCTCCGACCAGTGCGCGGCCCGATAGTCGGCGGCCAGATCGACGTGGTGCACCTCGATCTCCCGAAACCGACCCCAGACCAGCAGCGCGGCCGGCCACGGCCCCTTACGCGCCTGCACCGTCGCCGCCCAGGCGTCGGCCGGCATCGCCGCGACCGCCTCGGCGAAGAGGTCCGCGGTGCGGCGCAGGTCGTCCAGGTGCGCGGCCGGCGGTCGGGCCGCGCCGGCTTCGATGTCCGCCGCGCGGGCCTCCAACGAGGCGTACATCGGCAGCGCCTGCCCGGTGCGGGCCGAGGTGAGCAGGTTGACGAAACCATCGGCGTTGCGCGCCAGGTGCGCCAACACATGGCCGCGCGTCCATCCCGGCAGCAGCGAGGCGGCGGCCAGGTCCGCGGTGTCGAAAGACGCGGCGGTACGCAGAAGTCGGCTGGTGGCCGCGTCGACCTCGCCCATCAGCAGCAGCGGATCCGTCGTCACCCGTCGACCCTAGCGGTCCGTCGCCCGCGCCGTCGCCGGGGAAATCGCTTTCGGCGCGTCGCCGCGCCACCTACCGTCAGCGGCAGACGCGGCACCGGGACATCGGACGGAGGTGGTGATCATGCCGGACGTGGCACGCGTGTTCCGCCATCACCAGCTTCGACACCGATGAGGATGCCATGACCATCGATCTGACCGCCCTCGGCTGGGACGCCGAGCGGACGGCGTACGCCGCGCGCCGCGGCGAGCACCAGCCGGGCCGGGTGGCCCGGGTGGACCGGGGGGTCTGCACGGTGCTCACCGCGGCCGGCCCGGTCCGGGCCAGCCTGGGCGGGGCGGTGCTGACCGCCGCCGCGCGGGACCCGTCCGCGCTGCCCTGCGCCGGTGACTGGGTGCTGCTCACCCACTGGCCGGACCGCCGGGTCACCGTGGAGACGGTGTTGCCGCGGCGATCCGCGCTGATCCGGCGTACCGCCGGCAAGGACGCCAGCGGCCAGGTGCTGGCCGCCAACCTCGACGCCGCCGCCGTGGTGGAGCCGGTGCACCCCGAGCCGGACGTGGGCCGCATCGAGCGGCTGCTCTCGCTGGCCCACGAGTCCGGTGCCCGACCACTTGTCGTGCTCACCAAGGCGGACCTCGCGGCCGACCCGGGCGCGCTGGCCCGCCAGTTGGCCGCCGTCGCTCCGGGGGTGCCGGTGCTGCCGGTCAGCGCCGAGCGGGGCCTCGGGCTGGGTGCGCTGCGCGCCGAGGTGGCGCCCGGCCGCACGCTCGGCCTGCTCGGCCCGTCCGGCGCCGGCAAGTCGAGCCTGGTCAACGCCCTCGCCGGGGCGGTGATGATGCCCACCCAGGCGATCCGGCGGGTCGACGGCAAGGGCCGGCACACCACCACCTGGCGGGCCCTCGTACCCATCCCCGGTGGCGGCGCGGTGATCGACACGCCGGGTGTACGGGCGGTCGGCCTGCTTGACGGGGCGGCCGGGCTGGACCGGGCGTTCACCGACATCGTCGGGCTGGCCGAGGGCTGCCGCTACGCCGACTGCGGCCACGACGGCGAGCCCGCCTGCGCGGTCCGGGAGGCCCTGCACACCGGCGAGCTCTCCACCCGCCGCTGGGAGAGCTGGCGGCGGCTGCAGGGTGAGGTGGCCCACGAGAGTCGACGGCGGGAGGCCCGAATGGCGGCCGAGCGGCGCGGCGGGTGGCGTTCGGCCCGACGCCGGGCCGCGCGACCGCCGGCACCCGGCGGTTACTGACCCCGCGTCTGCCGACGCGTGGCCGACCGGGCTCGCGGGCGGGGCGGCTGACCGGGCCGACCGGGCTCGCGGGCGGGGCGGCCGACGCGTGGCTGACCGGGCTCGCGGGCGGTGCGGCCGACCGGGCTGAGCTGGGGGAATGTGCGGGCGGGGGAAACTGTCATACCTCGGGGCTAGAGTTGCCGAGGCACGTTTCCTGCGCCCGCACGACCGCTCAAGAGCACCCAGAGCGGGACAAATTCTTCGCTTCGTCTTCTCCCGGGAGTACACGCACCGTGGCCGACCGACTGATCATCCGTGGCGCGCGCGAGCACAACCTGCGTGACGTCAGTCTCGACCTGCCCCGGGACGCACTCATCGTGTTCACCGGGCTGTCCGGGTCGGGCAAGTCGAGCCTGGCCTTCGACACCATCTTCGCCGAGGGGCAGCGCCGCTACGTCGAGTCGCTCTCGTCGTACGCCCGGCAGTTCCTCGGCCAGATGGACAAGCCGGACGTCGACTTCATCGAGGGCCTGAGCCCGGCCGTCTCGATCGACCAGAAGTCCACCTCGCGCAACCCGCGCTCGACCGTCGGGACCATCACCGAGGTCTACGACTACCTGCGCCTGCTCTACGCCCGCATCGGTGAGCCGCACTGCCCGGTCTGCGGTGAGCGCATCTCCCGACAGAGCCCGCAACAGATCGTCGACCGGGTCCTCGCGATGGCCGAGGGCACCAAGTTCATGGTGCTCGCCCCGGTCATCCGGGGTCGCAAGGGCGAGTACGTCGACCTCTTCGCCGAGTTGCAGGCCAAGGGCTACGCCCGGGCCCGCGTCGACGGCGTGGTGCACCCGCTCACCGAGCCGCCGAAGCTCAAGAAGCAGGAGAAGCACACCATCGAGGTGGTGATCGACCGGCTCACCGTCAAGCCGAGCGCCAAGCAGCGCCTCACCGACTCGGTCGAGGCCGCGCTGGGCCTGTCCAGTGGCCTGGTCCTGCTCGACTTCGTCGACCTCCCCGAGGACGACCCGGACCGCGAGCGCCGCTACTCCGAGCACCTGGCCTGCCCCAACGACCACCCGCTCGCCATCGAGGACCTCGAGCCCCGGGTGTTCTCCTTCAACGCGCCGTACGGCGCCTGCCCGGAGTGCACCGGCCTGGGCACCAAGAAGGAGGTCGACCCGGAGCTGCTGATCCCCGACCCGGAGCGCAGCCTGCGCGAGGGCGCCATCCAGCCCTGGGCCACCGGCCACAACCTGGAATATTTCCTGCGCCTGCTGGAGGCGCTCGGCGAGGCGCAGCACTTCGACATCGACACCCCGTGGCGGGCGTTGCCGGCGCGGGCGCAGAAGACGATCCTGCACGGCTCCGACGACCAGGTGCACGTGCGCTACCGCAACAAGTACGGCCGTGAGCGCTCCTACTACACCGGCTTTGAGGGCGTGGTGCAGTGGATCGAGCGCCGGCACGCCGACACCGAGTCCGAGTGGTCCCGCGACAAGTACGAGGGCTACATGCGCGACGTGCCGTGCGCGGCGTGCGGCGGCGCCCGGCTCAAGCCCGAGGTGCTCGCGGTCACCCTTGCCGGCAAGAGCATCGCCGAGGTCTGCAACCTGTCCGTGGGCGAGTGCGCCGACCTGCTCGCCGGCATCGAGCTGACCGACCGGCAGAAGCTGATCGCCGAGCGGGTCCTCAAGGAGATCAACGCCCGGTTGCGGTTCCTGCTCGACGTCGGCCTGGACTACCTCTCCCTGGACCGCCCGGCCGGCACGCTCTCCGGCGGTGAGGCGCAGCGCATCCGGTTGGCCACCCAGATCGGGTCGGGCCTGGTCGGCGTGCTCTACGTGCTCGACGAGCCGTCGATCGGGCTGCACCAGCGCGACAACCACCGGCTCATCGAGACCCTGATCCGGCTGCGCGGGCTGGGCAACACGCTGATCGTGGTCGAGCACGACGAGGACACCATCCGGGTCGCCGACTGGATCGTCGACATCGGGCCCGGCGCGGGTGAGCACGGCGGCAAGATCGTGCACAGCGGCTCGGTTCCGGCACTGCTGAAGAACAAGGAGTCGATCACCGGGGCGTACCTGTCCGGGCGTCGGTCGATCCCGACGCCGACGGGTCGCCGCCCGCAGGAGCCGGGCCGCGAACTGGTGGTGCACGGGGCGCGGGAGCACAACCTGCGCAACCTGACCGTCTCGTTCCCGCTGGGCCAGCTGATCGCGGTCACCGGGGTCAGTGGCTCGGGCAAGTCGACGCTCGTCAACGACATCCTGTACGCGGTGCTGGCCAACCAGATCAACGGCGCCCGGCTGGTGCCCGGCCGGCACACCCGGGTCTCCGGTCTCGAGCACGTGGACAAGGTCGTCGGCGTGGACCAGTCACCGATCGGCCGGACGCCGCGCTCCAACCCGGCCACCTACACCGGCGTCTGGGACCACGTCCGCAAGCTCTTCGCCGAGACCACCGAGGCGAAGGTCCGCGGGTACGGTCCGGGCCGGTTCTCGTTCAACGTCAAGGGCGGGCGCTGCGAGGCGTGCTCGGGCGACGGCACCATCAAGATCGAGATGAACTTCCTCCCCGACGTGTACGTCCCCTGCGAGGTCTGCAAGGGCGCCCGGTACAACCGGGAGACCCTGGAGGTGCACTACAAGGGCAAGACCGTCTCGGACGTGTTGGAGATGCCGATCGAGGAGGCCGCCGAGTTCTTCTCCGCCATCCCGGCCATCCACCGGCACCTCAAGACGCTCGTCGACGTCGGCCTGGGCTACGTACGTCTCGGGCAGCCCGCGCCGACGCTGTCCGGTGGTGAGGCGCAGCGGGTCAAGCTCGCGTCCGAGTTGCAGAAGCGCTCCACCGGGCGGACGGTCTACGTGCTCGACGAGCCGACCACGGGCCTGCACTTCGAGGACATCCGCAAGCTGCTGATGGTGCTCGAGGGGCTCGTCGACAAGGGCAACACGGTGATCACCATCGAGCACAACCTCGACGTGATCAAGACCGCGGACTGGCTGATCGACATGGGTCCCGAGGGTGGCCACCGCGGCGGCACCGTGCTCGCCACCGGCACGCCGGAGGAGG
Organism: Micromonospora sp. NPDC048835; assembly: GCF_040649995.1. Taxonomy (NCBI): domain Bacteria; kingdom Bacillati; phylum Actinomycetota; class Actinomycetes; order Micromonosporales; family Micromonosporaceae; genus Micromonospora; species Micromonospora sp. NPDC048835. Next base: position 5,898 of record NZ_JBEZGM010000045.1, read on the forward strand.
TCGCCGAGGTCGCCGAGAGCCACACCGGTGAGTTCCTGCGCCAGGTGCTCAAGCTCGACGGTGCGGCCAAGGGTGCGGCTGCCGCCACCACCCGGGCCGCCAAGGCCAACGGCGTGACCAAGGCGCGGGCCAGCCGCAAGGTGCCGGCCGCCGCGCGCTGACCTCGCCGTATGTGTGCACAGGGCGGGGCGGGTCGGTCGACGACCCGCCCCGCCCTATTTGCCGGGTCGGACGAATGCCGCAATGAACCATCCGGCACAGTTGCGCGTGTGGAGAAGTGTGACCGGCTCTTGACCGGCGCAGCGGGCTAGAGAGAGGCGAGGCATGAGTGACGATCAGGCGCTGACCGGTCCGGGTACGCAGACCCGTCGTACCCTGCTCACCGGCGTCGGGGCGGTCGGCGCGGCCGTCGTCCTGGCTGCCTGCGGCAGCGACGACGGCAGCGGCAGCGGTGCGCCCACGAGTGGTGGCCCCGCCGTACCCAGCACCGGCGACGCCGGCGGCGGCGACCGGCAGAATGCCCAGTCACTGGCCACCACCGCCGACATCCCGGTCGGCGGGGGCAAGGTCCTCGCCGCCGAGGGCGTGGTCATCACCCAGCCGGCAGCCGGCCAGTTCAAGGGCTTCAGCCCGATCTGTACGCACCAGAACTGCCCGGTCACGAACGTCGACGGCGGCACCATCAACTGCACCTGCCACGGCAGCAAGTTCTCGATCGAGGACGGCTCGGTGAAGGCCGGCCCGGCCACCAAGCCGCTGCCGCCCAAGAACATCAAGGTCACCGGGGACCAGATCTCGCTGGCCTGACCGGAGACCGGCCCGCTGGCCTGGCTGGCCTCGGGTCTGGGTCGGGTCGGGTCGGGCCGGGCTGGGTCGGGCCGGGCTTGCCGGGCCGGGCTTGCCGGGCCTCGGTGGGCGCGGAGGTTGCGTGGTCCAGCAAGATCGACTCGTGTTTCGGCAAGTCGGGGCGTCCGGAACATGCTGACACCCCGACTTCCGGGACACCGAGTGGATCACGTGCCTGCGGTGGGGTGTCGGTGGCGCGGACTAGGCTTGTTGGCGTGGCTGACCCCTCGACCTACCGTCCCGCGCCCGGCACCATCCCGGAGCTTCCGGGGGTCTACCGCTTCCGCGACGGCACCGGTCGAGTGATCTATGTCGGCAAGGCGCGAAATCTGCGCAGCCGACTCAACTCCTACTTCGGCGACGTGTGGAACCTGCACGAGCGCACCCGACAGATGGTCACCACCGCAGAGTCGGTGGACTGGATCACCGTCGGCACCGAGGTCGAGGCGCTCCAGCAGGAGTTCACCTGGATCAAGCAGTACGACCCGCGGTTCAACGTCCGCTACCGCGACGACAAGTCGTACCCCTATCTCGCCGTCACCCTCGACGAGGAGTACCCACGGCTGCAGGTGATGCGCGGCGCCAAGCGCAAGGGCGTGCGTTACTTCGGTCCCTACTCGCACGCCTGGGCCATCCGGGAGACCCTGGACCTGCTGCTGCGGGTGTTCCCGGCCCGGACGTGCTCCGCCGGGGTGTTCAAACGGGCCGGGCAGGTCGGTCGTCCCTGTCTGCTCGGTTACATCGGCAAGTGCTCGGCGCCGTGCGTCGGCACCGTCTCCGCCGACGAACACCGGGCCATCGTCGACGGGTTCTGCGACTTCATGGCCGGGCGCACCGACACCATGGTCCGCAAGCTCGAACGCGAGATGACCGAGGCGAGCGAGCAACTGGAGTTCGAGCGGGCCGCCCGGCTGCGCGATGACGTGGCCGCGCTGCGCCGGGCCATGGAGAAACAGACAGTGGTGCTCGGCGACGGCACCGACGCCGACGTCGTCGCGTTCGCCGACGATCCGCTCGAGGCGGCCGTGCAGGTCTTCCACGTCCGCGACGGCCGGGTCCGCGGCCAGCGCGGCTGGGTGGTGGAGAAGACCGAGGACCTGACCACCGGAGACCTGGTCCACCACTTCTGCACCCAGGTGTACGGCGGCGAGCACGGCGAGGCCGACGTGCCCCGGGAGTTGCTGGTCCCCGAGTTGCCCGCCGACGCCGACGCGCTCAACGAATGGCTCTCCACCCACCGGGGCAGTCGGGTGTCGCTGCGAGTGCCGCAGCGCGGCGACAAGCGCTCACTAATGGAGACCGTGGAGCGCAACGCCAAGGACGCGCTGGCCCGACACAAACTGAAGCGCTCCGGTGACCTGACCACCCGGGGCAAGGCACTTGACGAGATCAGCGATGCGCTGGGCATGAGCACCTCGCCGCTGCGCATCGAGTGCTTCGACATCTCCCAGATTCAGGGCACCGACGTGGTCGCCAGCATGGTGGTCTTCGAGGACGGGCTGCCCCGCAAGAGCGAGTACCGGCGGTTCATCGTCCGGGGTGCCACCGACGACCTCTCCGCGATGTCCGAGGTGCTCCGTCGCCGCTTCGCCCGCTACCTCGACGCCAGGGCCGAGACGGGCGAGGTGGGCGTGGAGTCCGCCGACGACATGGCGACCCCTGACAGCACGGCGACCCCTGACAGCACGGCGGCCCCCGGCGGCACGGCGACCCCTGACGGCACGGCGACCCCTGACGACATGGCGACTCCCGACGGCACGGCGGCCCCTGGCGGCACGGCGGTTCCTCAAGCCGTGGTCGAGCCGCAGGTCGGCATCCTGATCGACCCGACCACCGGCCGGCCCCGAAAATTCGCGTACCCGCCACAGTTGGTGGTCGTGGACGGCGGCGCCCCACAGGTCGCGGCCGCCGCGCAGGCCCTCGCCGACCTGGGCATCGACGACGTGGCGCTGTGCGGGCTGGCCAAGCGACTGGAGGAGGTGTGGCTTCCGGACGACGAGTTCCCGGTCATCCTCCCGCGCACCTCGGAAGGGCTCTACCTGCTGCAACGGGTGCGTGACGAGGCGCACCGGTTCGCCATCACCTTCCATCGGCAGCGCCGCTCCAAGCGAATGACCGAATCCGCCCTGGACCGCGTACCCGGCCTGGGCGAGGTACGTCGCAAAGCGCTGCTGCGGCACTTCGGCTCGCTCAAGCGACTCTCGGCCGCGACCGTCGAAGAGATCACCGAGGTGCCGGGGGTGGGTCGGCGTACCGCCGAGGCGATCCTTGCCGCCCTCGACCAGGGCGCGAAGGCCGACGACGGTGCGGAGGCGAAGCCCGGCGCCTGACCGCTGCCCCTGCTCGCCCATCTCAAGGTGGGCGACCAGGTTCGGGCTGGCTGCCGTTGCTTTTTCCGTGCTCGGGTGAGGGTGCGCATGATCGTGCTCGATCCTTGTTGTAGTGGCCTCGTCCGCGCGGGGAGGGGCCTATTTCATGGATCGAGCACGACCTTGGGTTGGGCTGAGGGCTCGGAGCCCGTGTCCGCGCCCTGCCGAGGGTTCGTGCCTTTTCCGTAGTGGGGCCTGTTTCCGTGGTCGGGCCTGCTCCGGTGGTCGGGCCTG
>NZ_JBEZGM010000045.1:9444-33038 GCF_040649995.1 Micromonospora sp. NPDC048835
AGCTCCGGTGGTCGGGCTTGCTCCGGTGGTCGGGCTTGCTCCGGTGGTCGGGCTTGCTCCGGTGGTCGGGCTTGCTCCGGTGGTCGGGCTTGCTCCGGTGGTCGGGCTTGCTCCCTTGGCCGGGCCTGCTCCCTTGGCCGGGCAGGGTCGGGCAGGGCGGGTGCTGGGGCATGAACGGCGCAGATCGGCATGATCGACTCGGGCTTCAGAAAGTCGGGGTATCCGTGGCGCCGGGACGCCGCGTTTTCAAGCAATCCGAGTGGATCATGCCGGTCTGGCCACCGTGTCGGGTTCGGCGTGGTGTCGGGGGTGGGCGGTTTGTCCGGTCTGGGCGAGCGTGTCAGTGGTCGGGGCCACTCCTGCGGTGGAATCGGCGGCCGGCCGGGGTCGTTATACCTGGCAGACCATCGCGAACGTCGAGTCGCAGGGCGCGGGCAGCAGCCGCCGGGAACATCACCCGGGCCGCCCTGGTTACATCCCCCAGCACAGCCGAGCACCACCACCCGGCAACGAGGGAACATCTCGCAGACCGGAGCCGTTTACATCGCCCGCACGGCCGAGCACCACCCGCCACCCCCGCAGGTTGGCGGAATGACTCGCCGCCGCGACCGGTTACACCCTGTCCCGAGGCCGACCCGAGCGGGTCGCCGGGCAGACCCCCCGAACTTCCCCCGCACCACCATCCACCCCCCCCCGAGGCGGTGCGGGCATCCCCCCAAAGCAGAGGAGCACGCCATCATGCGTACCGATCTGATTCGTAAGACCGCCCTGACCGCTGCTGGTCTCGCCTTCACCGGAGGCGCCATCGCCGGCCCCGTCACCACCGCCTTCGCCGCCCCGAACACCAGCAAGCCCGCTACGCAGACGCAGACCGACCGCAAGGGCGGTCACGGTGAGCGGGAGTTGGGTGTGCGCTACGAGGCGCAGCCGAACTTCTACTACTGCGGCCCCGCCGCGACCCGTAACGCTCTGAGTGTGCAGGGTAAGAACATCAACGTCGATGACATGGCCAAGGAGATGGGCACGACCGAGGCCGGGACGAACTCCATCAACGACATCACTCCGGTGCTGAACAAGGAGACCGGCAAGAACAACGCCTACCGGTCGGTTGAGATCAGCACCCCCGACGCCGACGCCAAGCAGACCGACCAACTGCGCGCGGACATCGTCAAGACCGTCGACGACGGCAGGGCCGTGGTCGCCAACATCGCCGGCACCAGCACCGACACCGACGGTGTGAGCCACTCCTACGAGGGCGGGCACTACATCAGCGTCGTCGGCTACCGCGACAACGGCAACACCGTCACCATCGCCGACTCCGCCGACCCCAACCAGGCCGCCTACCAGATCACCGTCGAGCACCTCGCCGACTGGATCGCCACCCGCGGCTACGCCACCAGCTGACACCAACGAACCAGCACCAGGACACCAGCACGCCAGCACCACCAGCACGCCAGCACGCCAGCACGCCAGCACGCGAACGACGAAGGGCCGGCCCCCACGGGGACCGGCCCTTCGTCATGCCCACTCGGCCCGAAAGCCGAGCAACTTCCCGGATATTGCTGCCTCCCACTCGCGGGAGACGGCAACAACCCTGTTATTGCGCAGATCTTGGCGGTGGCCGTCCGGTGCGGTGGCCGTCCGGTGCGGTGGCCGTCCGGTGCGGTGGCCGTCCGGTGCCGCGGCCGTTTGGTGCGGCGGCCGTTTGGTGCGGTGGCCGTCCGGTGCGGTGGCCGTTTGGTGCGGTGGCCGTTTGGTGCGGTGGCCGTTTGGTGCGGTGGCCGTCCGGCGCGGCGGCTGTCTGGCCTGAGGACGTCAGTCGGTGGCGAGGACGGTGAGGATCTGCTCGCCGTACTTGGCGAGTTTGTTCTCGCCGACCCCGCTGACCCGGGACAACTCGGCCAGCGTGCCGGGTGCGTCGCTGGCGATCTGTCGCAGTGTGGCGTCGTGGAAGATCACGTACGCGGGGACGCCCTGCTCCTTGGCGGTGGTCGCCCGCCAGGCGCGCAGCCGTTCGAACAGCGACGCGGCGGCCGGGGTCAGCTCGGCCACCACGGTGGACGAGCCGCGCGGCTTCGACGAGCGGCTCGACGGCGCCTTCTCCGGCTCGCGGCGCATGGTGACGAAGCGGCGGCGGCCGAGCACGTCGCCGCTCGCCTCGGTCAGCGCCAGCGTGCCGTAGTCGCCCTCGACGGCGAGGAGACCTTCGGCGAGCAACTGCCGGACCACCCCTCGCCACTCGGCCTCGCTGTGTTCGGCGCCGATGCCGAAGACGGTCAGGGAGTCGTGACCGTACTGGCTGATCTTGTCGGTCTGCTTGCCGAGCAGGATGTCGATGCAGTGCCCGGCGCCGAAGCGTTGGTTGCGTTCGCGGTCGAGGCGGAAGACGGTGGAGAGTAGCTTCTGCGCGGCGACGGTGCCGTCCCAGGACTCGGGCGGGGTGAGGCAGGTGTCGCAGTTGCCGCAGGCTGCCGTTGTGGTCTCGCCGAAGTATTCGAGCAGCTGGACGCGCCGGCAGCGGACGGTTTCGCAGAGGGCGAGCATCGCGTCCAGGTGTGCGGCCAGGTTGCGCCGGTGGGCGAGGTCGCCGTCGGACGTCTCGATCATCTTGCGTTGCTGGACCACGTCCTGTAGCCCGTACGCCAGCCAGGCGGTGGACGGCAGGCCGTCGCGGCCGGCGCGGCCGGTCTCCTGGTAGTAGCCCTCGACGGACTTGGGTAGGTCGAGGTGGGCGACGAAGCGGACGTCGGGTTTGTCGATGCCCATGCCGAAGGCGATGGTGGCGACCATGACCAGGCCGTCTTCGCGCAGGAAGCGCTGCTGGTTGCGGGCGCGGGTGCCCGCGTCCAGCCCCGCGTGGTACGGCAGGGCGGCGACCCCGTTGGCGGTGAGGAACTCCGCTGTCTTGTCCACCGAGGCCCGGGACAGGCAGTAGACGATGCCGGCGTCGCCGGGGTGCTCGTCGCGCAGCAGGGTCAGCAACTGCTTGCGGGGCTCGCGTTTGGGCACGATCCGGTACTGGATGTTGGGCCGGTCGAAGCTGGCCACGAAGTGCCGGGCGTCGTCGAGGTTGAGTCGGGTGGCGATCTCGGTGCGGGTGGCGCTCGTCGCGGTGGCGGTCAGCGCGATGCGGGGCACCTGCGGCCAGCGTTCGTGCAGCATCGACAGGGCGAGGTAGTCGGGGCGGAAGTCGTGCCCCCACTGGGACACGCAGTGCGCCTCGTCGATCGCGAAGAGGGAGATGCGGCCCCGGTCCAGCAGAGCGAGGGTGGACCGGACGCCGAGCGCTTCCGGGGCCAGGTAGAGCAGGTCCAGTTCGCCGGCGACGAAGGCGGCCTCGACCCGGCGTCGGGCGTCCAGGGTCTGGGTCGAGTTGAGGAACCCGGCGCGGACGCCGACGGCGGTGAGCGCGTCGACCTGGTCCTGCATGAGCGCGATCAGCGGGGACACGACGACGGCGACGCCGTCGCGGACCAGGGCCGGGATCTGGTAGCACAGCGACTTGCCGCCACCTGTGGGCATCAGCACCAGCGCGTCGCCGCCGGTGACCACGTGGTCGATCACGTCCTGCTGGAAACCGCGGAAGGCGTCGTAGCCGAACACCCGGCGCAGCACGTCAAGCGCGCCTTCGGTGCGCAGGTCGGTGGGGGAGGCCATCCGGGGAGTCTACGAGCCCACCCCGACACCGCCCGCCCGGCGCACCCGGGCGGGGTGGGCCGGACGGACGACGCGGTCAGCCGGGCTGGCTGGACCGGTTGGCCAGGCCGCGCGGCGGTGCCTTCATCCCGACGACGATGTCGACGATCTCGATGTAGCGGGCCTTGTTGCCCATGCGGAAGGCGGTGGCCGCCGCGTTGATCTCTTCGAGAGTTTCGGCCTCGACCATGATGACCTGCGGATATCGCAAGGAGCGTATAGACGGTCACTGATCGTCATCAAGTGCGCGCACTGTCGGGTGGACGACCGCCGGACTGTCGGTGTGCGCCGTCCGGCCACGGGTGCCCGGTCGCGACCCGGCGGCGGGATAGAGTCGCTGATTGACCAATCGCGGCCGACGGCGGCCGCGGCGCCACGGCTTGGGGGTACGGGTGAGCGAGGCGCGCGCAGTCGGTGACCGGATGGACGGCCCGGATGCGGTCGACGGACAGTCGACGGCAGAGTCGGAGACCACCCTCGTGGTGGTCACCGGGCTCTCCGGCGGCGGCCGCAGCACTGTCGCCAGGGCGTTGGAGAACGTCGGCTACTACGTGGTCGACAACCTGCCGCAGGCACTGATGCTGGACATGGCCGAGCTGGCGTTCAAGGCGGGCGGCGCGGCCCGGCGTACCGCGATGGTGCTCGACGTGCGGTCGCGGGCCTTCTCCACCGACCTGGCCGGGGCGATCCGGGAGCTCAAGGAGCGCGGGTTCTCGCCCCGGGTGGTCTTCGTCGACGCCGACGACGAGGTGTTGATCCGGCGGTTCGAGAGCGTCCGGCGGTCGCATCCGTTGCAGGGCGACGGGCGGCTCGCCGACGGCATCGCCGTGGAGCGGGGTCTGCTGGAGGAGGCGCGCGACCAGGCCGACGTGATCATCGACACCAGCCACCTGAACGTCAACCAGCTCCGGCGGCGCATCGAGGAGCTGTTCGGTGGCGAGGACGCCCGCCGGCTGCGGGTCACCGTGCTGTCGTTCGGCTTCAAGTACGGCCTGCCGCCGGACGCCGACTTCGTGTTGGACGCCCGTTTCCTGCCGAATCCGTACTGGGTGCCGGAGCTGCGGGAGCACACCGGTCGGGAGGAGGCGGTCAGCGCGTACGTGCTGGGTCAGGAGGGCGCGGACGCCTTCGTCGCTTCGTACGCCGATCTGGTCAACGCCACCACGACCGGCTTCGAGCGGGAGGGCAAGCGGTACCTCACGGTCGCCGTGGGTTGCACCGGCGGCAAGCACCGCAGTGTGGCCATCGCCGAGGAGCTGGCCAGCCGCCTGCGTCACTCCGGGTTGGCGGCGAACGCCCAGCACCGCGACCTGGGGCGGGAATGACGACCCGGCGGGTGGTGGCGTTCGGCGGCGGGCACGGCCTGTCCGCCTCGTTGCGTGCGCTGCGCCACTGTGCTCCGGAACTCGACCTCGACATCACCGCCGTGGTCACGGTGGGTGACGACGGCGGCTCCAGTGGCCGGCTGCGGGCCGAGCGGGGTGGCCTGCCTCCGGGTGATCTGCGTCAGGCGCTGGTGGCGTTGGCGGGGGACCACCCGGCCACCCGGCGCAGCGCCGGGCTGTTCCAGCACCGCTTCGCCGCCGCGCCGGTGGGCGTACCCCGATCCGGAGCGACCGACCCGGGCCCGGCGGCGGGGGACCACCCGGACCGGGACGGCGATGGCCGCAGGGGCGCCGAGCCGACTCCCCGGCGCGGCACCGACGGGGCGTCGGCCGGCACCGACGGTCTGACCGGGCACGCGGTGGGCAACCTGGTGCTCTGCGGCCTCATGGAGCTGCTCGGCGACCCGGTGGCCGCGTTGGAGCACGCCGGCGCGATGCTCGGCGCGGTGGGCCGGGTGTTGCCGATGTCGCGTCAACCGGTCGGCATCGAGGCCCAGGTCCGGGGCGTCGACCCGGCCGCCCCCGACGAGGTGCGCACGGTGAGCGGCCAGCACCAGGTGGCCGTCACCACCGGGCGGGTCGAGTCGCTGCGCCTCACCCCGAGCGCCCCGCCGGCCTGCGCCGAGGCCGTCGAGGCCATCCGGGCGGCCGATTGGTTGATCTTCGGGCCGGGCAGTTGGTACACGAGTGTGCTTCCGCACCTGCTGGTGCCGCAGTTGGCCGACGCCATCGTGTCCACCTCGGCCCGGCGGCTGGTCACGTTGAACCTGGCCGCGGAGAAGGAGACCCTCGGGCTCTCCGTCGCCGACCACCTCGCGGCGCTGCACTGGTACCTGCCCGAGCTCAAGGTGGATCTTGTGCTCGCCGATGCCAAGGCGGTGGGTGACCCCGAACCGGTCGAACGTGCGGCAGAATCGCTTGGTGCCCGCCTGGTCCTCGCCCCCGTCGCCGTCGTCGACGGGACTCCCCGCCATGATCCGGCTGCCCTGGGCGCCGCGCTGGTGCCTGTCCTGGGTGCCGATCGTTAGACACGTACGTAATCTCCGGCGACACGCCGGAACAGGTCCGTGAGGGGACGCACAATGGCGATGACGGCCGCGGTCAAGGACGAGCTGAGTCGGGTCGACGTGCCCAAGCCCTGCTGCCGGCGGGCGGAGATGGCCGCACTGCTGCGCTTCGCCGGCGGTCTGCACATCGTCTCCGGCCGCGTGGTGGTGGAGGCTGAACTGGACACCGGGGCGGTGGCCCGGCGGCTGCGCCGGGAGATCGCCGAGGTCTACGGCTACTCCAGTGAGATCCACGTGCTGGCTTCCGGTGGGCTGCGCAAGGGCAGCCACTTCATCGTGCGGGTGGTCAAGGACGGCGAGGCCCTCGCGCGGCAGACCGGCCTGCTCGACGTGCGGGGTCGCCCGGTGCGCGGGCTGCCGCCGCACGTGGTGGCGGCGAACGTCTGCTGCGCGGTCTCCGCGTGGCGGGGCGCGTTCATGGCCCACGGCTCGCTCACCGAGCCCGGCCGGTCCAGCGCCCTGGAGATCACCTGCCCGGGGCCGGAGTCGGCGCTGGCGCTTGTCGGCGCGGCCCGCCGCATCGGCATCACCGCGAAGAACCGCGAGGTCCGCGGGGTGGACCGGGTGGTGGTCAAGGACGGTGACGCGATCGCCGCGCTGCTCACCCGGATCGGCGCGCACTCGAGCGTGCTGGCCTGGGAGGAGCGTCGGGTACGCCGCGAGGTGCGGGCCACCGCCAACCGTCTCGCCAACTTCGACGACGCCAACCTGCGCCGCTCGGCGCGGGCCGCGGTCGCCGCCGCCGCCCGGGTCACCCGGGCGCTGGAGATCCTCGCCGACGAGGCGCCCAACCACCTGACCGACGCCGGGCGGCTGCGCCTGGAGCACCGGCAGGCGTCGCTGGAGGAGTTGGGCGCGCTTGCCGACCCGCCGCTGACCAAGGACGCCATCGCCGGGCGGATCCGCCGTCTCCTGGCGCTCGCCGACAAGCGGGCCCGGGACCTTGGCATCCCGGATACCGAAGCGGCAGTCACGCCCGACATGCTCGTGGTCTGATAGGACGGTGGGGCCGCACGGCGCGCCCGGGAGCGCGACCCGGCGCAGCGTGGTCTCGCACGCTCGGATAAGGTCGCTGAGTACGGCAAGGGGGCCGACACCGGCCTTTCTCGTCGTGCCCACCGCCTCGGGCGGTCAGGTCCTCAGACCGCGCGGCGGGGTGGCCGAGATGAACCGTCGACGGCCGTCTCCAAACGGTCGGCGCACACCATTCCCGCCGGCCCGTTGTGCGAAGCCGGCGGACCAGAACGCGAGGAGATGGGACCTGTGACCATCCGGGTTGGCATCAACGGCTTTGGCCGAATCGGCCGTAACTTCTTCCGGGCAGTGCTGGCGTCCGACGCCGACATCGAGGTCGTGGCGGTCAACGACCTGACCGACAACGGCACGCTCGCCCACCTGCTCAAGTACGACAGCATCCTCGGCCGCCTGCCCTACGAGGTCAAGGCCACCGCCGACGAGATCACCGTCGGTGGCAAGACCATCAAGGCGTACGCCGAGAAGGACCCGTCGAAGCTGCCGTGGGGCGAGGTCGGCGCCGACGTCGTCATCGAGTCCACCGGCTTCTTCACCGACGCCACCAAGGCGAAGGCGCACGTCGACGGTGGGGCCAAGAAGGTCATCATCTCCGCCCCGGCGAAGAACGAGGACGTCACCGTCGTCATGGGTGTCAACCACGACACCTACGACCCGGCGAAGCACACCATCATCTCCAACGCCTCGTGCACCACGAACTGCCTCGCGCCGATGGCGAAGGTCCTGCACGACACGTTCGGCATCCAGCACGGTCTGATGACGACGATCCACGCGTACACCCAGGACCAGAACCTCCAGGACGCGCCGCACTCGGACCTGCGTCGGGCCCGGGCCGCCGCGCTGAACATCGTGCCGACCTCGACCGGCGCCGCCAAGGCGATCGGCCTGGTCCTTCCGGACCTCAAGGGCAAGCTCGACGGGTACGCCCTTCGGGTGCCGATCCCGACCGGCTCGGTCACCGACCTCACCGTCAACGTGGGTCGCGAGACCACCGTCGACGAGGTCAACGCCGCGTTGAAGGCCGCCGCGGACGGCCCGCTCAAGGGCATCCTGGTCTACAACGAGGACCCGATCGTCTCCACCGACATCGTGACCGACCCGGCGTCGTGCATCTTCGACGCGCCGCTGACCAAGGTCGTCGGCAACCAGGTCAAGGTCGTCGGCTGGTACGACAACGAGTGGGGCTACTCCAACCGCCTCGTCGACCTCGTCAAGCTGGTCGGTTCGTCGCTGTGAGCATCCGGACCCTCGACGACCTGCTCGCCGAGGGGGTGTCGGGTCGGCGCGTGCTGGTGCGCGCCGACCTGAACGTCCCGCTCGACAAGCAGTCCGGCGCGATCACTGACGATGGCCGGATCCGCGCGGTGCTGCCGACTCTCGGCGCGTTGGTCGAGGCCGGCGCGAAGGTGGTCGTCTGCTCGCACCTGGGCCGCCCGAAGGGCGCCCCGGACCCGCAGTTCAGCCTGGGCCCGGTCGCCGGGCGGCTCGGTGAGCTGCTCGGCGCGCCGGTGCACTTCGCCACCGACACCGTCGGCGAGTCGGCCCGTTCCACCGTCGCCGACCTGGCCGACGGTCAGGTGGCCCTGCTGGAGAACCTGCGTTTCAACGCGGGTGAGACCAGCAAGGACGAGGCCGAGCGGGGTGCCTTCGCCGACCAGCTCGCCGCGTTCGGCGACGCGTACGTGGACGACGCGTTCGGTGCGGTGCACCGCAAGCACGCGAGCGTCTTCGACGTGCCGGCCCGGTTGCCGCACGTGGCGGGCCGGCTGGTGCTGCGGGAGGTCGAGGTCCTCTCGAAGCTCACCGCTGACCCGGAGCGCCCGTACGTGGTGGTGCTCGGTGGGTCGAAGGTGTCCGACAAGCTCGCCGTGATCGAGGCGCTGCTGCCCACCGTCGACCGGCTGCTCATCGGTGGCGGGATGTGCTTCACCTTCCTCAAGGCCCAGGGCCTGGAGGTGGGCACGTCGCTGCTGGAGAAGGACATGGTCGAGACCTGCCGCAACCTGCTGGAGCGGGCCAACGGCAAGATCCTGCTCCCGGTCGACGTGGTGGTCGCGGACGCGTTCGCCCCGGACGCGGCGCACGACACGGTGCGTGTCGACGGCATCCCGAGCCACCGGCTCGGCCTGGACGTCGGCCCCGAGACGGTGGCCGGCTTCAGCGCCGCGCTGTCCCAGGCGAAGACGATCTTCTGGAACGGCCCGATGGGCGTGTTCGAGATGCCGGCCTTCGCGGCCGGCACCCGGGGGATCGCCGAGGCGATCACCAAGGCCGACGCGTTCAGCGTCGTCGGCGGCGGCGACAGCGCTGCGGCGGTCCGTGCCCTGGGGTTGGACGAATCGTCCTTCGGGCACATCTCCACCGGCGGTGGCGCCTCCCTGGAATACCTCGAGGGCAAGACCCTCCCCGGCATCGCGGCCCTGGAGAACTGAATGTCGAGCACCACCCGCCGGCCGTTGATGGCCGGCAACTGGAAGATGAACCTCAACCACCTCGAGGCCAACCTGCTGGTGCAGAAGCTGGCGGCGAGCCTCACCGAGAAGCAGCTCACCGACGTCGAGACGGTCGTGCTGCCGCCCTTCACCGACCTGCGCACCGTGCAGACCGCGGTGGACGGCGACAAACTGCTGATCGGCTACGGCGGGCAGGACCTCTCCCCGCACGCGTCCGGCGCGTACACCGGGGACATCTCCGGGCCGCTGCTGGCCAAGCTCGGCTGCACCTACGTGGTGGTCGGGCACTCCGAGCGGCGGGCCTACCACAACGAGGACGACACGCTTGTCAACGCCAAGGTCAAGGCGGCGTTGCAGCACGGCCTGACGCCGATCCTCTGCGTGGGGGAGGGGCTGGACATCCGCGAGCAGGGCACCCACGTGGCGCACTGCTCCGACCAGCTCGACGGTGGCCTCGCCGGGCTCACCCCCGAGCAGGTGCGGCAGGTGGTGATCGCGTACGAGCCGGTCTGGGCGATCGGCACGGGCAAGACCGCCACGCCTGACGACGCCCAGGAGGTCTGCGGGGCGGTTCGCCAGCGACTGGCGGAGCGCTTCGACCAGGAGACCGCCGACCAGGTGCGGGTCCTCTACGGCGGCTCGGTCAAGGCGTCGAACATCGCCTCGATCATGGCCCAACCGGACGTGGACGGGGGCCTGGTGGGGGGCGCCAGCCTGGACGCGGAGGAGTTCGCTCAAATCTGCCGGTTCCCGGAGCACCTCGCCCGCTGATCGCTCGGTATCCTGGACACCGCCCGTCCGCCGGCCGGTGCCGCCGTGCCCGATCAGACCGGGCGAGGATCGCTACGAGAGGAACTGACCCCAGCCATGCCGATCTGGTTCGCATACACGTTGATCGTGTTGCTGGTCATCACGAGCATTCTGCTCACCCTGCTGATCCTGCTGCACCGCGGCAAGGGCGGCGGTCTGTCGAGCATGTTCGGCGGTGGCGTCAGCTCCAGCCTCGCCGGCTCCTCGGTGGCGGAGAAGAACCTCGACCGTTACACCGTTCTGGTGAGCGTCGTCTGGTTCGCCGCCATCATCGGGCTCGGGCTCTGGCTGCGTCTCCAAATGAACAGCGGCACCTGAGCAGGCTCAGTAAGTCGTACAATCTGCGCGCGGTCCGTCACTCGACGGGCCGCGCGCAGGCTTTTCTCCGCTGCACCGCGTCGCCCGCCGCTGCACCCCCGAAGACGGCGGGTCCCCTCCGACGACAGGAGCGAGCAGCCGTGCCGAGTGGCAACGTCATCCGGGGAGCCCGGGTCGGGTCCGCACCCATGCGCCCGGACGAGCGACACCAACCCGCCCCCCGACAGGACGTCACCTACTGGTGCCGTAACGACCACCGGGTCGACATCCGGATCGCCGCGGACGTGGAGCCGCCTCCCCTGTGGGACTGCCCCCGCTGCGGCCTGCCCGCCGGCCGGGACGCCCAGAACCCACCGGGTCGGGTCCGCGCCGAACCGTACAAGAGCCATCTGGCGTACGTGAAGGAGCGGCGCACCGCCGAGGAGGGGGAGGCCCTGCTCGCCGAGGCGCTCGCCGCGCTACGCCGTCGACGCGGCGAGTAGCGGCCTCAGCGCAGGCTGCGGAATCGCGCGGGCACGTCGGCTGCCGCTGCCCGGTCCAGCAGCCAGCGGGTGCGGTTCACGCCGTTCACGCCGGCCGCCGGCAGTTGCACCGGCCCCGCGCCGGCCAACGCCATACCCACCGCGTGGGCCTTGTCGGCACCGGCGGCCACCAGCCAGACCTCCTCGGCGGTGTTGATCGCCGGCAGGGTGAGGGTGGTCCGCGTCGGCGGCGGCTTCGGGCTGCCCCGCACCGCGCTGACCGGCCGGGTCTCGTAGCCCACCGGGTGCTCGGGGAAGACCGAGGCCACGTGGCCGTCCTCGCCGACGCCGAGCATCAGCACGTCGAAGTGCGGCAGCGTGGCGTGCCCGGGTCGGGCGGCCCGGGCCAGTTCCTGCGCGTACGCGGCGGCCGCCGCCTCGGGGTCGTTGCCGGCCGGGCCGTCCGAGGCCGGCATCGCGTGCACCCGGGCCGGGTCCAGCGGCACCGCGTCCAGCAGGGCGGCTCGGGCCTGCGTCTCGTTGCGGTCCGGATCACCTGTGGGCAGGAACCGTTCGTCACCCCACCACACGTCGACCCGGGACCAGTCCACCGCGTCACGGGCCGGCAGCGTCGCCACCGCCCGGTACACGGCCGCGGCGACCCGCCCCCCGGTGAGCACCACCGAGGCTTCGCCCCGGTCGGCCTGGGCGTCCAGCAGCTTCACCAGCAACCGGGCCGCCACGGCCTGCGCCAGCAGGTCGGCGTCGGCGTGGACGGCGACACTCGCCTCACTCATGGTTGCGCCTTCGTTTCCGGACCGCGCGGCGGTCGCTGTCGTGCCCGGGGCGGTGTGCCCGAGGTGGTGGGGCGGAAACCCCGGAGGTTACAAGGCAGGGCCGGTGCGTACCGGCCCTGCCCGACGTGCTGCCCCGGCCGGGCTCAGCCCTCGCCGCTCGTGCCGAGGTGCGCGGTGACCCCGGCCTCGGCGCGCTGCGCGGTGGCCGGATCCTTCCAGACGTGGACCCGCTGCGCGGGGCGCTGGTCCAGCCCGCGCAGCCCGACCGTCGCGCCAAGCGCCTCCGCGTACACCTGGTCGGCGTCCAGTCGGCGCAGCTCCTCGGCCAGTTCGTCGCCGAGTGGGCGGCGGACCAGCGGCAGGGCCCGGTCGTCCTGACCCGTCCGCCGGAACACGGCCATGCTGTCCTCGCGGGTCAATGTCAACTGGTCACCGTTGGCGCAGCTGAGCTGCACCTCTCGCATCCGCGGGACCTCGTTGCTGTCCACCCGGCGTGGGGTGATGCCGAGCCGGCTGAAGAGCCAGCCGGCCATCAGCGCCGCCGTCGGGTCGGTCGGCGGCGCGACGATCGTCGCCTCGGTGACCTGCGCGCTCGTGGTGTCGAACGCCCCGGCGACCAGGGTGCGCCACGGGGTGATCCGAGTCCACGCCAGGTCGGTGTCGCCGGGGGCGTAGTCCCGGGCCCGCTGCCGCAGCGCCTCCACCGGGTCGGCGGCCTGCGCGGAATCGGTGATCCTGCGGTCGGCCACCACGCCGAGGAAGTCGGTGGCGATCTCCGCCGGCGGCTCCCCGTGCCACCAGGTGACCACCGGCACGTCGGGAACGAGCAGCGGCATCACCACCGACTCGGCGTGCAGGGACAGCCGGCCGTACATCCGGGTGACGACCGCCTCGCACGGGCCGAGCCGTCCGCCGACCACGATCTCCGCGTCCAGCCGGTTGCGGTCCCGCTCGATCTCCGAGCGCACCACCACCACGAGCCGGCACGGGTGCGCGGCGGCGGCGATGGTCGCGGCGGCCTCGGCCTCCCGGACCCGCTTCTCGTCCACGACGACGATCAGGGTCAGCGCCATGCCGCTGGCCACCCCGCCGGCGCTACGCCGCTCGGCGGCGAGCGCCTTGACCACCTCGTTGCCGGTGGTGTCCCACAGCCCGATCATGCTCGTCTCCAGGCGCGGCCCTCGCGGGCCAGCATCTCGTCGGAGGCCCGCGGGCCCCACTCGCCGGCCCGGTACGGCTCCGGGGTGGTGCCCTCCCAGGCGTGCTCCAGCGGGTCGATCACCTGCCAGCTCTGCTCGACCTCCGCCGCGTCCGGGAACAGGGTGCGATCACCGATCAGCACGTCGAGCACCAGACGCTCGTACGCCTCCGGGCTGGACTCGGTGAACGCCTCGCCGTACTGGAAGTCCATCGCGATGTCGCGGACCTCCATGGTCGTGCCCGGCACCTTCGAGCCGAACTTGAGCACCACGCCCTCGTCCGGCTGCACCCGGATGACCAGTTGGTTGTTGCCCAGCGACTCCATGTCGGCGTCGTTGAACGGCAGGTGCGGCGCCTTCTTGAACATGATGGCGACCTCGGTGACCCGCCGGGGCAGCCGCTTGCCGGCCCGGATGTAGAACGGCACCTCCGCCCAGCGGCGGTTCTGGATGCCCAGCCGCACCGCCACGTACGTCTCGGTGGTGGAGCCGGCGGGGACGTCCTGCTCGTCCAGGTAACCGACCGCGCGCTCGCCGCCGACCCAACCGGGCAGGTACTGGCCACGGACGGTGTCCCGGGCCACGTCCCTGGGCAGGGTGATCGCCTTGAGCACCTTCAGCTTCTCGGCCCGGATCTCGTCGGCGTCGAAGCTCGTCGGCTCCTCCATCGCCACCAGGGCGAGGAGTTGGAGGAGGTGGTTCTGCAGGACGTCGCGGGCGGTGCCGACGGTGTCGTAGAAGCCGGCGCGGGTGCCGATGCCGACGTCCTCCGCCATGGTGATCTGCACCGAGTCGACGTACTTGGAGTTCCACAAGGGCTCGAACAGGTTGTTGGCGAACCGCAGGGCGAGGATGTTCTGAACCGTCTCCTTGCCCAGGTAGTGGTCGATCCGGAAGACGTCCTGCCGGGTGAACACGTCGTCGACGAGGTCGTTGAGCGCCTTCGCCGAGGGCAGGTCGTTGCCGAACGGCTTCTCCACCACGACCCGACGCCAACCGCCGGACTTGTCGTTGTCGGCCATGCCCGTGCGGGCCAGTTGCTTGAGGACGACGGGGAACGCGGCCGGCGGAATGGAGAAGTAGAACGCCGCGTTGCCGGCGATGCCGTGGGTCTGCCGCAGGTCGTCGAGCGTCGCGGCGAGGGAGTCGAAGGCGGCGTCGTCGTCGAACGACCCGCCGACGAACTTGATGTTGCCGGCCAGCCGCGCCCACACCTCGTCCCGCCACGGGGTGCGGGCGTGCTTGCGGGCCGCCTCGCAGGCCAACGTCTCGAAGTCGCCGTCCCCCCAGTCGCGGCGCGCGAAGCCGAGGACCACGAAGCCGGGCGGCAGCAGCCCCCGGTTGGCCAGGTCGTAGACCGCGGGGAGCAGCTTCTTACGGGCGAGGTCGCCGGTCACCCCGAAGATCACCAGAGCGCACGGCTCCGGGATCCGGGGCAACCGGCGGTCCTGCGGGTCGCGCAGCGGGTTCACCGAGTCACCTTCGGTTCGCGACTGCGGGGCTCGCAACCCCGGCTCACTCCTCGCGCTCACGGAGCCAACTCGGTTCGCGACTGCGGGGCTCGCAACCCCGGCTCACTCCTCGCGCTCACGGTGCCAACTCGGTTCGCGACTGCGGGGCTCGCAACCCCGGCTCACTCCTCGCGCTCACGGTGCCCCCTCGCTTCCGCTTCACTCACGTCGTCCATCCTCACGCCCGTAGATCACCGGCCGCGTCCAGTAGCTGGGCGACACCGGCGGCCCGGTCGGTCAGGTGCAACCGCAGCACCGGCCGCTCCCGACCAGCCAGGGCCTGCCGATCCCCGGCGGCCTGCGCCGCCTGCAGCTCACCGAAGGTGTACGGCTTGCCCGGCACCGCCAGGTCCTCGGTGACCGCGCCGGTCACCTGGAGGTAGCTACCCACCTGCGGGCCGCCCTTGTGGTACTGGCCGGTCGAGTGCAGGAACCGGGGACCCCAGCCGAAGGTGACCGGCCGGCCACCCGCCTGGGCCAGCAGCGACCGCAGCCGGGCCGCGTCGGCGTCGGCGAACCGGTCGAGGTACGCCATCACCGCGAGGTAACCGTCGTCGCCCAGCCCGCCGAGCAACCAGCGCAGCACACCGGCCAGATCTCCCGGAGCGCCCTGCGGGGCGTACACCTCGATCGCGCCCTCGGTGAACCACGGCGACTCCGCCGGCAGGCCCGAGGCCAGGATCTTGTTGGTGTTCTCCTTGGACTCGGTGACGTTCGGCTGGTTGAACGGGTCGATGCCGAGCACCACGCCGGCCACCGCGGTGGCGTACTCCCAGGCCAGGAACTGCGCGCCGAGCGGACCGTTGACGGCCACGTCCGGCGCGGCGCCGCCGCCCGGCACGTCACCGGGGGCCAGCGCGCCGCCGTAGCTGACGGTCAGCACGTCCGCGCCGGTGGCACCGGGGCTCTGCGGGGACTCCACGACCACCGGGAGGATGCCCACCCCGGCCTTGCCCGTCGACTCGGCGATGAGCTGCTCGGCCCAGTCGCCGAGCCCGTCGATGCCGGTGCCGTCGGAGACCAGGGCGACCTTGTCCCGGGCCAGCGTGGCCGCCGCGCCCAGGGCGGCACCGAGCGCCAGCGCCGGGTTGTTCTGGTCCGCGCCGAGCGACGTGGCAAGCGCGTCGGCCTGGTCGAGCAACTCCGCGACCTCGACGCCGGCCAGCGCCGACGGCACCAGACCGAACGCGGTCAGGGCCGAGTACCGACCGCCAACGTTCGGGTCGGCGAGCACGGTGAACGCACCCATCTCGGCCGCGGTGGCCTCCAGCGGTGAACCCGGGTCGGTGACGATGACGAAGTGCCGGCCGGCCTCCGCCTCGGTCATCCCGGCGTCCAGGAACGCCTGCCAGTACGCGCGTCGGTGGCTGTCGGTCTCCACCGTCGACCCGGACTTGCTCGCCACCACCACGACGGTGCGCTCCAGCCGGTCACCGAGCGCCGCCCGGACCTGGCCCGGGTCGGTGGTGTCCAGCACGGTCAGCGGCCTACCCAGCGTCTGGGTGATCACCTCGGGCGCGAGCGACGAGCCGCCCATGCCGGCGAGCACCACGTGATCCAGGTCGGCCAGCTCGGCCTTCAGCTCGGCCAACTGCGCCAGCAGCTCCCGGCTGCGCCGGTGGGTGTCCACCCAGCCCAGCCGGATCTTCGCCTCGGCCTCGGCGTCCGGGCCCCACAGGCTCGCGTCCTTGCCCGCCAGCTTGCCCGGGACGCCGGACTTCACAAGCGCGTCCCGCGTCGAGGCGGGCGCGGCCTTGTCCACCGCGTCCGCGCCGTACACGGCCAGCCCGGCCGCTGCCTCCACCGGCCCCGCAAGCAGGTCGCTCATGCCGTCACTCCGCTTCGCTGCGTGCCGTCATGAGACGTTTCACTGAGCCTGCTGATTCGCTCGCTGCGCTCGCTCATGCCGTCACTCCGCTTCGCTGCGTGCCGTCATGAGACGTTGCACTGAGCCTGCTGATTCGCTCGCTGCGCTCGCTCATGCGCCACCGGCCTTGTCGGCGGCCTTGGCGTTGCCCTTGGCGGCCTTGTTCGGCGCACCGGTGCCCTGCGCCGCGGCCTTCAGCGACTTGGTCACCCCGTCGAGCAGCTCCTGCCAGCTGACCTCGAACTTCTCCACGCCCTCGCGCTCCAGGGTGGCGATCACGTCGGCCATGTCCACCCCGACCGACTCCAGGTCCGCGAAGACCTTGCGGGCCGCGTCGTAGGCGCCGGTCACGGTGTCGCCGCGGGTCTCGCCGTGGTCGGCGTACGCGTGGATGACCGACTCCGGCATGGTGTTGACCGTGCCGGGTGCGATCAGCTCCTCGACGTAGATGACGTCCCGGTAGTCCGGGTTCTTCGTCGAGGTGGACGCCCACAGCGGCCGCTGCGGGTGCGCGCCGGCGGCGGCGAGCGCCTTCCAGCGGTCCGAGGAGAAGACCTCGGTGTAGCGCTCGTACGCCAGTTGGGCGTTGGCGACGGCGGCCTTGCCCTTCAGCGCCTTGGCCTGGTCGGAGCCGACCTTCTCGAGCCTCTTGTCGACCTCGGAGTCGACCCGGGAGACGAAGAACGACGCGACCGAGCCGATCTTCGACAGGTCGTGGCCGTTGGCCTTGGCCTGCTCCAGGCCGGCGAGGAACGCCTCCATGACCGCCGAGTAGCGGTCCAGACCGAAGATCAGCGTCACGTTGACGCTGATCCCCTCGGCCAGGGTGTCGGTGATCGCCGACAGGCCCTCTTCGGTGGCCGGGATCTTGATGTAGAGGTTGGGCCGGTCGACGAGCCACCACAGCGCCTTGGCCTCGGCGACGGTCTTGTCCGCGTCGTGCGCGCTGCGCGGGTCCACCTCGATCGAGACCCGGCCGTCGACACCGTCGCTGCCGTCGTACGACGGGCGCATCACGTCGCAGGCCCACCGTACGTCGTACGTGGTGAGCATCCGTACGGCCTCCTCCACGTCCACGTCCCGGGTGGCGAGGTCGCGCAGCTGCCAGTTGTACTCGTCGGCGTCGCTCAGCGCCTTGGCGAAGATCGTCGGGTTGGTGGTGACGCCGGCCACGTGCTTCTCGCGGCGGAGCTGGTCCAGCCCGCCGGAGCTCAGCCGCACCCGGGAAAGGTCGTCGAGCCAGACCGCCACGCCCGCGGCGGTCAGCTCATTCAGCTTGTCGGTCATGCCGTCCACGCTCCCTCAGTTGCCGGTCGTGAAACCGGTGATGTCGCCCACCCGGGCCAGCGAGGCGTGTGCTGCCGCCACGATCCGGTCGGGGGTGAACCCGAACTGCTCGAAGAGCACGGTGTGCGGGGCGCTCGCGCCGTAGTGCTCGATGCTGACGCTCTCGCCCAGGTCACCGACGATGCCGCGCCAGGACATCGCGATGCCCGCCTCCACGCTCACCCGTGCCTTTACCCCGCGTGGGAGCACCGACTCCCGGTACGCCTCGTCCTGCTCGTAGAACCACTCCTGGCAGGGCATCGAGACGACCCGGGTCGGGGTGCCGTCGGCCTCCAGCCGCTCCCGGGCGGTCAGGCAGAGCTGCACCTCGGAACCGGTGCCGACGATGATCACCTGAGGCTTGCCGTTGGACGCCTCGGCCAGCACGTAACCGCCCTTGGCCACGCCCTCGGCGCCGCCCAGGACGTCGCGGTCCAGGGTGGGCAGGGCCTGGCGACTCAGCGCCATGGCGGTCGGCCGGTCGGTGTGCTCGAGCGCCTGCCGCCACGCCCACGCGGTCTCGTTGGCGTCCGCCGGACGGACCACGTCCAGGCCCGGGATGGCACGCAGCGCGGTCAGGTGCTCCACCGGCTGGTGGGTCGGGCCGTCCTCGCCGAGGCCGATCGAGTCGTGCGTCCACACGTAGGTCACCGGCAGCTTCATCAGCGCGGCCAGCCGCACCGACGGACGCATGTAGTCGCTGAACACCAGGAACGTGCCGCCGTACGGGCGGGTGCCACCGTGCAGGGCGATGCCGTTGAGGATCGCGCCCATGGCGTGCTCACGGATGCCGAAGTGCAGCGTGCGGCCGTACTCGTGACCGGGGAAGTCCTTGGTGGCGTGCGCGGCCGGGATGAACGACGGCTCGCCCTTCATGGTGGTGTTGTTGCTCTCGGCCAGGTCGGCCGAGCCGCCCCACAGCTCCGGGAGCACCGGCGCGAGCGCTTCCAGCACCTTGCCGGAGGCGGCCCGGGTGGCGACGCCCTTGGCGTCCGCGGGGAACACCGGCAACGCGTCGGTCCAGCCGTCGGGGAGTACGCGGCCAGCCAGCCGCTCGTAGAGGGCGGCCCGCTCCGGGTTGGCGCCCTTCCAGGCGTCGAACTCGGTGGTCCACGCCTGCTGGGCGTCGGAGCCGCGGCCCATCACCGTGCGCGCGTGGGAGAGCACGTCCTCGTCGACCTGGAAGGTCTGCTCCGGGTCGAAGTCGAGGATCCGCTTGGTGGCCTTGACCTCGTCGGCGCCGAGCGCCGAGCCGTGGATCTTGCCGGTGTTCTGCTTGTTGGGCGCGGGGAAGCCGATGATGGTGCGCAGCGCGATGAAGGAGGGGCGACCGGTCTCCGCCTTGGCCGCGACCAGCGCGGCGTAGAGCGCCTCGGCGTCCTCGTGGTAGTCGCCCTGGTCGGCGTCGCCGCTGCGCCAGTCGACGGTCTGCACGTGCCAGCCGTACGCCTCGTAGCGGGCGGCCACGTCCTCGCTCTTGGCGATCCGGGTGTCGTCCTCGATGGAGATCTCGTTGTCGTCGTAGATCACCGTGAGGTTGCCCAGCTGCTGGTGCCCGGCGAGGGAACTGGCCTCGTGGCTGATGCCCTCCTCGATGTCACCGTCGGAGACGATGCACCAGATGTCGTGGTCGAAGACGGACGCGCCGAGCTCGGCCTCCGGGTCGAACAGGCCGCGCTCGCGGCGGGCCGCCATGGCCATGCCGACCGCGTTGCCCAGGCCCTGCCCGAGCGGGCCGGTGGTGGTCTCCACGCCCGGCGTGTGACCGTGCTCCGGGTGCCCCGGCGTCTGCGAGCCCCACTGCCGCAGCGACTTGAGGTCGTCCAGGCTCAGCGGGTAACCGGAGAGGAACAACTGGATGTAGAGCGTCAGGCTGGAGTGCCCGGCGGAGAGGACGAAGCGGTCGCGGCCCGGCCAGTTCGGGTCGGCCGGGTTGTGCCGCATGACGCGGTTGAAGAGGAGGTACGCCGCGGGCGCGAGGCTCATCGCGGTGCCCGGGTGGCCGTTACCGGATTTCTCTACGGCGTCCATGGCCAACACGCGGACGGTGTCCACGGCCCGGCGATCGAGGTCGGACCAGTTCAGTGCGGAGTGCTCGGGTCGTTTAACAGCCACGATGGTTGTGCTCCTCGGCAGATGGGCGGAACCCTCACCGATGACCTTATCGAGCGTCCCTAAACGCGCGCCCAGGGATCTGTGCATGGTGTGCGCTAGGTGACCATCCGAATGCTCGGTTCAACCCGGTGGTGTGACGGCCCGCACCGTTGTCGGGTCGGCCGGGCAGCCAAAACGACGACGCGTAGTGTGTGGGTCGGTATGCGGGCCCGCGTGGCCCCGACCGATCCGATCTCCCCGTGCCCGATGCCGGAAGGTGGCAATCCGTGAGCATGATCACCGAGCGCCCCGCGAGCAACCCGGCCGGGCCCCACCCGGCGCGGGCGGCCGAGGGCCCGGTGGCCCGGCGGGACGTACGCGCCGTCTTCTCCGCGTACGTGGCACTCACCAAGCCGCGGATCGTCGAGTTGCTGCTGGTCACCACCATTCCGGCGATGATGCTCGCCGAGGGCGGGCTGCCGTCGCTGTGGCTGATGGCCGTCGTGCTGATCGGCGGTTCGCTCGCCGCCGGTGCGGCAAGCGTCCTCAACTGCTACATCGACCGCGACATCGACCAGTTGATGCGGCGTACCAAGCGTCGGCCGCTGCCGGCGCACACGGTGTCGCCGCGAAGTGCGTTGATCTTCGGTCTGGTGCTCGCGGCGGTGTCGGTCGCCCTGATGGCGGCCTTCACCAACCTGCTCGCCGCCGGGCTGACCCTTGCGGCGATCGCCTACTACGACCTCGTCTACACCCTGTGGCTGAAGCGCTCCACCCCGGCGAACACCTTCTGGGGCGGCGCCTGCGGGGCGGCGCCGGTGCTGATCGGGTGGGCGGCGGTGACCGGCTCGCTGGCGCCGGCCGCCTGGGGGCTCTTCGCGGTCGTCTTCTTCTGGCAGATGCCGCACTTCTACCCGCTCGCCATGAAGTACAAGGACGACTACGCCCGGGCCGGCATTCCGATGCTGCCGGTGGTGGCCTCGACCCGCCGGGTGAACGCCGAGATCCTGATCTTCGCCTGGCTCACCGTGCTCACCTCCCTGGCCGTCTGGCCGCTGGGGCTCAGCGCGATCTACGGGGTGCCGACCCTGGTGGTGGGCGCCATCTTCGTGGTCGAGGCGCACAAGCTGTGCCGGCGCGCGACGCGCGGCGAGGCGGTCAAGCCGATGCGGCTGTTCCACTGGTCGACGACGTACCTGACGATCGTCTTCGTGGCCGTTGCGCTCGACGCGCTGATCTGATTCTCCTGCGGCTGATCCGATCCGTCCGGCGCCCCGGCTCGTCCCGGCGGCGAACGACGTCCATGATTTACTGACTAATCATGAGCGTGGATGAGTTGTCCGGGTTTAACGTCACATCAGAGTAACTTTCAGCATGAGTCGGATGGGCTCAACTCCGAACGGTTCACAGGTAATTTGCCGACGGGGTTTGAGCGCAAAAGTCCTGATATAACCGGACAGCGAACCTGTGGTCGTCCTTAAACCCGTAGGTAATTGGCATCACAAAAGGTTCATGGTTCTCGCCCGTCAGGGTGCGACTCTGCTTAGGCTTCGCGTCATGGCAGATGGTTCCGATACGACGCTGACGGCCGAGCAGACCGCCGGCGAGCAGGCGCCCCATGGCCTGGTCGCTGGCCTCAAGGCCTTCGCCGCCGGGCACGGCGGCGCAAAGGCGGTCATCGAGTACGTCGGCAAGCGTGGCGCACGGATCGTCCTGGTGGGTTCCGACGGTGAGTGGGGCGACCAGTTCGCCGAAGACACCGTCACCGCCCGGGAGGCGTGCGCCAAGGCGGGAGTCACCGTCGAGAACGCCTGGGAGCGTGAACTGATGGACCAGATGCGTCCGAGCAACGACCTCTGGCGGTCGATGGCCCGGCGCACGATGGCCCGCTGAATAGACAGCTACATTGACCACACACCACCAGTCGACCCGGGGGGAACCCCGGGTCGCTCTCGTCACCTGCTCCGACCTGGCCGATCTCGACCCAGACGACCGGCTGGTCCTCGCCCCGCTCGCGGCGAGCGGCGTCGCCGTCCAGGCCGTCGTCTGGGACGACCCCGACGTCGACTGGTCGTCCTACGACCTCGTCGTGCTCCGTTCACCCTGGGACTACGCGCTGCGCCGCGACGAGTTCGTTGCCTGGGCGGCCACCGTGCCAGCGCTCGTCAACCCGGCCGACGTGGTCCGCTGGAACACCGACAAGCGCTACCTCGCCGAGCTGAGTGCCGCCGGGGTGCCGACCGTGCCGACGTCCTGGGTCGAGCCGGGGGAGAGCTGGCAGTTGCCCGCCGAGACCGGCGAGTACGTGCTCAAGCCCGCGGTCAGCGCCGGTAGCCAGGACACCGGCCGCTACGACCTCGCCGACCCGCAGCACCGGGACCTGGCCGTCGCACACGTTCGCCGGCTTTCCGAGGCCGGGCGGGTGACCATGGTCCAGCCGTACCTGCGCGCCGTCGACACCGAGGGTGAGACCGCACTGCTCTTCCTGGCCGGCCCCGACGGGCTCGCGTTCAGCCACGCCATCCGCAAGGGTCCGATGCTGACCGGTCCGGACCTCGGCCCGGACGGGCTCTACAAGGCCGAAGAGATCGCCGCCCGCACCGCGCGCCCCGAACAACTGGCGGTGGCCGAGCGAACCCTCGCGGCGATCCCCGGTGGCACCCGACAACTGCTCTACGCCCGGGTCGACCTGATCCCCGGCCCGGACGGCGAGCCGGTGCTTGTCGAGCTGGAGCTGACCGAGCCGTCGCTCTTCATCGGGTACGCGGACGGCGCCCCCGACCGTCTCGCCACCGCGATCACCACCCACCTCAGCCGCGCCGCCTGAACCAACGTCCGCCACAAGCCGCACGCACGGCAGCCGTTTGCCACGCCGTGCGCGCGGCTGGGGTCTGCCGTGCCGGAGCCGCCCTTTGCTCTGCACCCGCCGACGCGCCACGTGTGCGGGTTGTGCATGTACCACCCATGTCAGGCATCCCAGGCGCGACACGCGCGGGTCGCGTACTGCGTGCATGGGTTGCGCACTCCAGGCGGGGGCCGGGCACTCTGTGCAGGGGCCGCGTACTCTGCGCAGGGGTCGCGTACTCCGCGCAGGTGCGCGCACTTCGCGCGCAGGTGCGCGCACTTCGCGCGCGGGACGGGCACTTCGCGCGCGGGACGGGCACTTCGCGCGCGGGACGGGCACTTCGCTCGCGGGACGCGCACTCTACGCACGGGCCGCACACCCCGCGGCGCAGGTGGCGCTTTCATCGTGCGGCTGCGGAGACGTCCCGCCGGCAAGATCGCGCAACTTCCTGGTTGTAGTGGTGTCGGAGCGTCGGTGAGGCCACTAAATCCTGGTTCGAGCACAATCTTGGCGCCTGGCGATGTCCAAACCCTCGCGTGGTTGGTCGGTTGGGGCGTTTACCCCTCAAGATCCGCGCAGTTGCAGGGATGTTGCTGTGTCCGGAGTGTCGGAGGCAGCAACATCGGGGTAGTTGCTCGGATCTTGGGCGCGGGGCGCGGGGCGCGGGGCGCGGGGCGCGGGGCGCGGGGCGCGGGGCGCGGGGCGCGGGGCGCGGGGCGCGGGGCGCGGGGCG
>NZ_JBEZGM010000046.1:0-31228 GCF_040649995.1 Micromonospora sp. NPDC048835
GGAGGGGGTGGGGGTGGGGGTGGGGGCGGGGGTGGGGGCGGGGGTGGGGGCGGGGGTGGGGTGGGGGTTAGCGCCGCGGGGGCCGGGGCTCACGCCGCCGGCCCCTGCGGGTCAGGGGGTCAGGGGGTCAGGGCAGGATCCACTTCTGGTTGGCCGCGTTGAGGCAGGTCCAGAGGTGTACGACGGTGCTGTCGGCGGAGTTGTTGCCGGAGACGTCCAGGCACTTGCCCGACGACGGGTTGCGCAGGGTGCCGTCGGACTGGGCCGCCCAGTTCTGGGCGCCGCTGCCGTTGCAGGTCCAGAGCTGGATCTTGGTGCCGTTGGCGGTGCCGCCGCCGTTGACGTCCAGGCACTTGCCGAGCGCCTTGATCGTCGAGTTCGGCGTCACGGTCCAGGTCTGCGAGGCGCTGCCGTTGCAGGTGTAGAGCTGGATCTGCGTGCCGTCGGCGGTGCCGCCGTTACGCACGTCCAGGCACTTGCTGGCCAAGCCCTTGATCGGGCCCACCCCGGTGCTGCTCGTGCCCTTGACCAGGGTGAAGTCGTCCAGGTCGAAGAGCCCCGTGCCGCTGCCGGTGAAGGTGAGGTAGAGGTTCTGGGTGCTTGACGGGACGTTCGACAGCGTGGTGGTGACGTTGGCGTAGGTGTCCCAGCTGCCGGTGTTCGGCACCGCCACCGAGCCGAGCACCGGGCCGGTGGCCGAGCCGGTCCGCACCTGGATGGTGCCGCCCGCGCCCCCGGAGACGACCCGGGCGGTGAACGAGGTGACCCCGGCCAGGTTGACGCCGTTGTACGCGGCCCAGTCACCAGGCTCGATGTAGCCGAGGGTCTGCCCACCGTTGGCGCCCGCCTTGGTGAACGCGCTGACCCCGTTGGCCGAGCTGAACGCCTCGGCCTGGATCGTGGTGTTCCCGGTCGGCGGCGGGGTGCCGCCCAGCTCCTTGATCCGGATGTTGCGGAAGTAGGTGTCGTCACCGGTGCCGTGGTTCTGGATGCCGATGTGGCCGGCCAGCGACCGTACCGGGTCGGTGTTGGTGAAGTCGTTGATCTTCACCCCGTTGAGGAAGACCTGGAGCCGCTCGCCCTCGACAAGCAGTTCGTAGGTGTTCCACTCCCCCGGCGCGTTGAGCGCCGCGTCCCGGGCGGCGATGTCGGCGGCCTTGTACGTGTAGACCGCGCCGGTGGTGCGGTCTACCGCGTCGGTGGCGTCGATCTGGACCTCGTAGCCGTTGTCGATCGCCGACTGCGGGCTACTCGACGGCGGGAAGCCGATGAAGATGCCGGAGTTGTCGTCCCCGGCCAGCTTCCAGTCCAGCTTGAGCGAGTAGTTGGTGAACTGCTTCGCGTTGTACCAGAACAGCCCCATGCCGCCG
Organism: Micromonospora sp. NPDC048835; assembly: GCF_040649995.1. NCBI lineage: Bacteria > Bacillati > Actinomycetota > Actinomycetes > Micromonosporales > Micromonosporaceae > Micromonospora > Micromonospora sp. NPDC048835. Next base: position 1,371 of record NZ_JBEZGM010000046.1, read on the forward strand.
ACCGAGGTCAGGGTGGCGTCGGTGTTGGTGAAGCTGCCCGGGCCGGCCTGCGACCAGCCGGTCGTCGAGCCGTTGTAGAGCGGGGTGTAGCCGGTCTCGGGCCGGCAGTCGGCTTTGCTCCGACCGGAGGCGTACCGGATGCCGCCGAGCAGGTGGTTGCGGAAGTTCGACTCCGCGTACGACGCCTGGGTGTGGCCGGCGCCGGTGTAGAAGGAGCGGCCTCCGCTGTAGCTCTTGCACCAGCTCAGCGGGTGGTCGGCGCCCATCCCACCACCGGAGTACGACGACTCGTCGAGGGTGGCCAGCACGTGGGCGGTCGACCGGGCGTTGGTGCGGTAGTTGTACCACTCGTCGGTGCGGGTCCAGGTCTGCGGCAGGTGGCCGGTCGCGGCGTGCCCACGGTCCTCCACCTTGATGTTTGCCTGCTGGATCGCCGGGTGCGAGGCGAACCACGCGCCCACGAGGTTGCCGTAGAACGGCCAGTCGTACTCGGTGTCGGCCGCCGCGTGCACACCGACGTACCCGCGCCCGGAGCCGATGTACGACTCGAAGGCGGTCTGTTGGCTGGCGTTGAGCACGTCTCCCGTGGTGTTGAGGAAGACGACCGCCTCGTACTGGTTGAGGTTGCTCGTGGTGAACGCGGCGGCGTCCTCGGTGGCGGTGACGGTGAAGTTGTTCGCCGCCCCGAGGTCGCGGATGGTCTGGATGCCGACCGGGATCGCGTCGTGCCGGAAACCGGCGGTCTTGGAGAAGACCAGCACGTCGTACGGGGCGTCGGCGGCACTGGCCGGGCTGGCCGGGGTGGTGCAGGCGATGACGGCGAGTGCGGCCATTGCCGCACCGAGGACGGGTCGTAGGCGTCTGCGCATATCGCTCTCCTAATTGCGGTTAGGAGGGGCCCCTCGCCTCACACTAGGCGTTGTCGAGGGGCCCCTCCCGCCAGCTAGGGCAGGGTCCACTTTTGGTTGGCGGCTCCGCTGACGCAGGTCCAGAGGTGGACCACGGTGCTGTCGGCGGAGTTGTTGCCGGAGACGTCGAGGCACTTGCCGGACGCCGCGCCACGCAGCGTGCCGTCGGCCTGGGCCACCCAGTTCTGCGCGGCGGTTCCGTTGCAGGTGTAGAGCTGGATCTTGGTGCCGTCGGCGGTGCCGGCACCCGAGACGTCCAGGCACTTGCCCAACGACTTGATCGTGGAGTTGGGGGTGACCGCCCAGGTCTGCGCCGCACTGCCGTTACAGGTGTAGATCTGGATCTGCGTGCCGTCGGCGGTGGCGGCGTTCCGGACGTCCAGGCACTTGCCGCCCAGGCCCTTGATCGCCCCGGCCCCGCCGGCCGGCGGCGTGCCGGTGACGAAGGTGAAGGCGTCCAGGTCGAAGAGCGCCCCGGTGCCCGACCCGGCGAAGGTCAGGTACAGCGTGGTCGTGCCGGTCGGCGGGTTGGTGATCGTTCCGTTGACCGTGGTGAAGGTTTCCCAGCCGCCGGTCACCGGGACCGTGGCCGAGCCGAGCACCGTGCCGGTGGCCGAGCCGGCCCGGACCTGGAGGGTGCCGCCGGCACCCGCCGAGGAGACCCGGGCGTTGAACGAGGTGACGTTGCCCAGCCGGTACGGCTGGAACGCGATCCAGTCACCGTTGTTGATGTCGCCGACGGTCTTGCCGCCCTCGGCCGGGGTCTTGCTGAACACGTTGACACCGGACGAGGTGCCGTAGAACTCGGCCTGGCGGTGCCGCGGCGGCAACGTGTGCTGGGTGTGCGTGGTCAGCCCACCGGCGTCGGTGTACTCGGCGTCGAAGATCGCGAAGATGTTCGCCGCGTCGTCGTGCTCACCGTCGACCGGGATGGTGATCGAGCCGGAGCAGCCGTTCTGCGAGGTGATCTGGTGGCCGTGCTGGTCGTGGCCGAGCACGTAGGTCATCTTGACCTTCGAGCAGTCGATCGTGCCGTCCTCCGGGTCGGTCACGGTGATGCTGAAGGGCACCGTGTCGCCGAAGCCGAACAACTGACCGTTGCCCGGGTTGTTGATCGTCACCGTGGGCGCGGTGTTGCCGACGTTGATCTGCACGCTGCTGCTGCCGGTGGCGCCCTGCGGGTCCCGTACCGTCAGCGTGGCGGTGTAGCTGCCGTTGGTGCTGTAGGTCTTCGTCGGGTTGGCCGCCGTCGAGGTGGTCCCGTCGCCGAAGGCCCACGAGTAGGTCAACGTGCCGCCCTCGGGGTCGGACGAGCCGGCCGAGGAGAAGGTCACCGCGAGCGGGGCCGCGCCGGAGGTGCGGTTGGCACTCGCCTTCGCGGTGGGCGCACGGTTGCCGCCGCCGACGTAGTCGAAGCGGTAGAGCGCCGAGTTGGCGTCACCGTTGAAGTAACCGGTGCCGTAGTCGAGCACGTAGTAGGCGCCGTCCGGGCCGAACGCCGAGTCCATCACCTGCTTGCCGACCCAGGGGAAGGTGTCGATGGTGCCGCGGGAGCCGTCCGAGTTGACGTGGATCGGCTTGATCCAGCCCCGGCCGAACTCGGTGGCGAAGAACTGCCCGTCGAACGACTGCGGGAACTTGGTGGTCGAGGTCGACGAGGCGTTGTACCGGTAGACCGGGCCGCCCATCGGCGACTCGGAGCCACCACCGAACTCGGTGGGGGTGCCGGCGTCACCCGCGTACCGGATCCAGGCCGGTTGGGCGGGCGGCAGGGTGGTCCGGCCGGTGTTGCGGAACGAGTTGTTCGTCGGCCCGCCGGTGCAGTTGTACTTCGCCCCGCTGGCGTTGGTGGCGAAGTCCCACTCGTTGTACGTCTCGGTGCTGGTGTTGGTGCCGGTGCAGTACGGCCAGCCGAAGTTGCCCGGCGCGGCGACCCGGTTGAACTCCACCTGGCCGGACGGCCCGCGGGTGGAGCTGGTGGAGCCGGCGTCCGGCCCGTAGTCACCGACGTAGACGACACCGGTGGCCTTGTCGACGCTGATCCGGAACGGGTTGCGGAACCCCATCGCGTAGATCTCCGGGCGGGTCTGGGCCGTGCCCGGTGCGAAGAGGTTGCCCGACGGGATGGAGTACGTGCCGTTCGCGTTCACCTTGATCCGCAGGATCTTGCCCCGCAGGTCGTTGGTGTTGCCGGCGCTGCGCTGCGCGTCGTACGCCGGGTTGCGGTTGGTCCGCTCGTCGAGCGGCGAGTAACCGGCCGACTCGAACGGGTTGGTGTCGTCACCAGTCGACAGGTAGAGGTTGCCGGCCGCGTCGAAGTCGATGTCGCCGCCGACGTGGCAGCACATGCCCCGGTTGGCCGGGACGTCGAGCACGTCGACCTTGCTGGACTGGTTGAGGGTGAAGTCGGAGTTCAGGGTGAACCGGGAGAGGCGGTTCACTCCGTTCCAGGCCGAGAAGTCGGTGGCGGTGGCGGGCGCGTCGCCGGCGGGGGTGGAGAGCGGCGGGGCGTAGTAGAGGTAGATCTGCCGGTTGGAGGCGAAGCCCGGGTCGACTCCGACGCCCTGCAACCCCTCCTCGTCGTGGTTGTAGACGGACAGGGTGCCGATGATCGAGGTGGTGCCGTTCGCGTCGGTGCGGCGCAGGGTGCCGTTGCGGGCCGTGTGCAGGACCGAGCGGTCCGGCAGCACCGCCAGCGACATCGGCTCACCCATGTCGGTGGCGCCGCGGGCCAACTCGACCTGCTGGAAGTCGCTGGCGACGATCGTGTGGGCCTGCGCGGGGGCGGAGCCGGCGGCAAGTGCGACAGTGCCGGCGGCGACCGCCAGCAGCAGTGCTGATCCGGCGGAGAACCATCGTCGGGACCGTGGTCTGTGAGCGTCCTTCATGGACATCTGTGCTGTCCCTTCCTGACGAGTGACTGCCAGGCCGGGCGCGCGCCGTCGCGCCGGATGCCGTAGCGGTGGTGGGGGGATCCAAGGGTTACCGCGCCGCCGGTTCACCTCGACGAAACACTTTCGTGTTGCTCACGACACTAAGTCGCACGTGTCGATGTGTCCATACCTTCCGGTAGTTCAGCATCAACTTTTGTCGATTTGATCGAAAGTCGCCACTCAGGCGCGTCGGTCGATCGCCTGCCCGGCCAGCGCAACCAGCGCCGCGCGGGCCTCGTCGGCGAGCACGGCGCTGCGCAGAGCGGAGAGCGCGGCCTCGGTGCGGACCCGGATCATCTGCTCGATCCGCTCCCGCGCGCCGGTCGCCTCGATGATGTCGCGCAGTTCCGCCGCGCCGTCGGCGTCCAACGCCGGGTTGCCGAACAACTCCCGCAGCCGGATGGTCTGCGGCCGGTCGGCAGCGCTGCGGGCCAGCGCCATCATGACCGTGGGCTTGCCCTCCCGCAGGTCGTCCAGGACCGACTTGCCGGTGACGGCCGGGTCACCGAACACGCCCAGGACGTCGTCGCGGAGCTGGAACGCGTCGCCGAGTGGGTCACCGAACTCGCCCAACGCGTCGATCAGCTCGGCCCCCGCGCCGGCCAGGGCCGCGCCGATCTGCAACGGGCGGGTGACCGTGTAGCGGGCGGCCTTCATCCGGATCACGGTGAGCGCGCTTGCCACCGAGCCGTCACCCACGCCCGACACCAGGTCCAGGTACTCCCCCGCGATCACCTCGGTACGCATCAGCGCGAACACGCTGTACCCCCGGTGCACCTCCTCGGTGCTCAACCCGCACTCGTGGAACATCTGGTCCGACCACGCCGCACAGAGGTCCCCGCAGAGCAGCGCGGTGTTGCGGCCGTACGCCTCGGGGTCGCCGCGCCAGGACGAGCGGGCGTGCAGGTCGGCGAAGAGCCGGTGCACCGACGGCTCACCCCGGCGGCGGTCGCTGCCGTCCAGGATGTCGTCGTGGATCAGCGCGAACGCGTGGAACAGCTCCAGGGCCGCCGCGGCCACCACGATCGGAGTGCCGTCGGCCGCCCCGGCACCGCGCCAGCCCCAGTAGCAGAAGAGCGGTCGTAACCGCTTGCCACCGGCCAGCACGAACCGTTGGAGCGCGGTGAACACGCCCCGCGGCGCCCCGTCCGGCCAGTCCGGGCCCTGCCGGCTGAGGAACCCGGCCAGCTCCGCGTCGAAGCGTGCCCGCAGCTCGCTGGCGTCGGTGGGCGCGACGGTGACCGTCATGTCCGCTCCCCCGAGCCGCTCGCGCCGGCAGCGCCTAATCCGGCCAGCTCCAGCAGCAGGCCCTTGACCTCGGTGGCGGCGATGCGGTCCCGGGCCGCGGCCGGGTCGGAGCAGAGCAGCACCGGGGCGTCCGCCGGGTCGTCCGGCAGCCGCCCGTGCGAACCGCGGACCGCCCGGGCACCGGCGTCGAGGCCGACGGCGCTCATCAGGTAGCGCATGCCGAGCTTCTTGCGGGCCAGGGCCACGCCGGCGCGGGCCTTCGCGGCACCGGGGTTGGCCGGGTCGAAGAACAGCTCCGCCGGGTCGTAACCCGGCTTGCGATGAATCTCCACGAGCCGGGCGAAGTCCGGTGCCTGGGCGTCGTCGAGCCAGTAGTAGTAGGTGAACCAGGCGTCCGGCTCGGCCACCAGCACCAGCTCGCCGGCGCGCGGATGGTCCAGGCCGTGGGCGGCCTTGCCGTCGGCGTCGAGCACCTCGGCGACCCCGGGCAGGGCGGCGCAGAGCTTCGCCACCGCCGGCACGTCGGCCGGGTCCTTGACGTAGACGTGGGCGATCTGGTGGTCGGCGACCGCGAACGCCTTCGACGTCCACGGGTCGAGGTACTCCATGCCGGCCTGGGTGTGCACCCGCAGCAGCCCCTCGGAGCGCAGCAGCCGGTTGACGTCCACCGGCCGGGACACGTCGGTGATGCCGTACTCCGACAGCACCACCACCGTGGCGTCCCGGGCCCGGGCGGCGTCCAGCAGCGGACCGAGCACCGCGTCCAGCTCGGCTGCCGCCGCGGCGGCCTGGGCCGACGAGGGACCGAAGCGTTGCAGGTCGTAGTCCAGGTGCGGCACGTAGACGAGCGTCAGGTCGGGTGACACGTCGGCGAGGATCTGCTCGGCCGCCTCGCAGATCCACTTCGACGACGGCAGCCCGGCCGTCGGCCCCCAGTAGGTGAAGAGCGGGAACGTGCCCAACCGGCCGGTCAGCGCGTCGTGCAGCTCCGGCGGGTCGGTGTAGCAGTCCGGCTCCTTGCGCCCGTCGGCGTAGTAGACCGGGCGGGGCGTGACCGTCCAGTTGACGTCCGCGCCCATGGCGTACCACCAGCAGACGTTCGCCACCGTGTAGCCGGGCTCGGCCCGGCGGGCGGCCTGCCAGAGCTTGTCCCCACCGACGAGCGCGTTGTGCTGCCGCCACAGCAGCACCTCACCCAGCTCCCGGAAATACCACCCGTTGCCCACGATCCCGTGCCCGCTGGGCGGCTCGCCGGTCAGGAAGGTGGACTGCACCGAGCAGGTCACGGCGGGCAGCACGGTGCCCAGCTCGGCCTGGAAGCCGCCGTCGGCGACCCCGCGCAGTCGAGGCATGTGCTTCAGCAGTCGCGGTGTCAACCCCACCACGTCGAGCACCACCAGGCGCTGACTCATCGCTCCACTCCCATGTTCACGGATCGCTGCGGGGTCAGACCGAGGCTGACCAGTTCGTCTCGGGCGAAGGCCAGCTCCGCGGCGATGCCCGCGGCCAGCTCCGCGTCGGTGCCGGGCCGTCGTGCGGCCGGCAGCACCCCCCAGGTGTACGTCTCGACGTCGAGGTGGTCGCAGCCGGCGGCCGGGCCGTCGAAGAGCGCTCTCAGGGCTGCGCGGAGCACCGGCAGGGTCGAGCCGAGCGGCTCCTCGGGTGGGGCGTGCAGGGGTACGTGGTAGTGCACCCGCCACGGGCCGGGCAGCTCCCGGTCCAGCGCCTCGTCCAGGTCGTCGGCCGCGTACGCGGGGTCGGCCGGGTCGGCCAGACCGGCGCACCCGGCGCCCCGGGTCTGGTGCAGGAAGCGGGGCTCCACCCACCGGCGCAACGCCTCGGCCCCGCCCTCCGGGTCGGCGGCCTCCACGGCGGCCGAGACCTGCACCTTCACCACCGGCAGGCCGGCCGCCCGCAGTCGGTGCAGCGCCTCGGCCGGCTCCTCCCAGGCGCAGGCCAGGTGGGCCAGGTCGAGGCAGACGCCGAGCCGGTCGGTGTCCATCCCGGACAGCAGCGCGGCCGCCTGACCGGTGCTCTCCACGACACAGCCGGGCTCCGGCTCGAAGGCGATTCGCACCTCGCGGCCGGTGTCCCGCTGCACGGTGGCCAGGCCGGCGGCGAGCTGGTCCAGCCGACGCCGGGCCGCGTCCGCCCGGTCGGCGTCCCACGGTCGACGCCAGGCCAGCGGCAGGGTGGAGATCGAGCCCCGGGCGGCGTCGTCGGGCAGCAGGTCGGCGAGCACCCGGGCCAGGTCCAGGGTGTACGTCAGACGCTGCTCGGTGGTCCAGTCCGGGTGGTACACGTCCTGCTTGACCACCGGCGCCTGGAAGGCCGCGTACGGGAAGCCGTTGAGGGTGACCACCTCCAGCCCGCGCGCGTCCAACTCGGTGCGCAACCGGCGGCGGAGCGCGGGGTCGGCGGCCAGTTCGGCGGCGACCGGGGCGGCCAGCCACAGGCCGAGCCCGAGCAGGTCACTGCCGAGCGCCTCGCGCACCGGCACCGCGTAGGTGTCCAGTTGACCGAGGATGCCGGCGAGGTCCTCGGCGGGGTGCACGTTCGTGCAGTAGCCGAGATGGACGGTCTCGCCGCCGGCATGTCGCAACCGCATCAGCTACCGCCACGCAGGATCGAGTTGCCGGTCTGCGGGTCCACGGCGGAGGGGTCTTCCAGGTCGCTGAGGTCGAGTCGCCCCGACTGCCCGTAGAACTCCACCGGGTTGCGCCACAACACCCTGTCGACGTCGTCGTCGCTGAAGCCGGCCCGCAGCATCGCTTCTCCGGTGGCCCTGGTCAGCAGTGGGTCGGAACGTCCCCAGTCGGCGGCCGAGTTGACGAGCATCCGTTCCGTGCCGTACTCCCGCAGCAGCTCCACCATCCGCTGCGGGGTCATCTTGGTGTCCGGGTAGATCGAGAAGCCGAGCCAGCAGCCGCTGTCGCGGACCAGCTTCACGGTCACCTCGTTGAGGTGGTCGACCACCACCCGACCCGCCTCGATGCCGGACTCGGCGACCACGGCGAGGGTGCGCTCGCAGCCACGCGCCTTGTCCCGGTGCGGGGTGTGCACGAGCGCCGGCAGGTCGTACGCCACCGCCAGGGCGAGCTGCGCGGCGAACGCCTCGTCCTCCTCGGGTGTCATCGAGTCGTACCCGATCTCGCCGACCGCCACCACCGCGTCCTTGTCCAGGTACCGGGGCAGCAGGTCGAGGACCGGGCGGCAGCGCGGGTCGTTGGCCTCCTTGGGGTTGAGCGCGATGGTGGCGAAGTGGCGCACCCCGAACTGCCCGGCCCGGAACGGCTCCCAGCCGATCAGCGAGTCGAAGTAGTCGGTGAACGAGGCGGCGCTGGTGCGGGGCTGCCCCAGCCAGAACGCCGGCTCCACCACGGCGCGCACGCCGGCGGCGGCCATCCGCTCGTAGTCGTCGGTGGTGCGTGAGGTCATGTGGATGTGGGGGTCGAAGATGCGCATTCACGCCTCCCGGGGCAGTGCGGCGGTGAGCCGGTGGAGCAGGTCGGTGGCGTCGGCGGGCAACTCACGGCCGGCGGCGTGCCGTTCGGCGGCAAGCGCGGCGAGCATCGCGGTCAACTCGCTGTCGGCCCGGGTCTCCAGGTCGGCCACGGCCGCCAGGGGAACGCCGCTGAACACGCACTTGAGCACCGCCTGTCGCCAGGCGGCCGGCTCGAGGTGCCGCGCGTACGGGCCGAGGGCGGCGGCGACCAGCCGGGTGTCGTTGGTCCGGATCGCGTCGTGCAGCAGCGGAACCGCTTCGGCGCCGATCGGCAGCAGCGGCAGGGCCCGCAGCACGGCGCGCCGTTCGGCCGCGTCACCGTGCTGGTAGAGACTCTCGGCGTACGCCGCGTGGTCACCGGGCAGGCTGGTGAGCAGCAGCACCCGGGCCGCGTCGTCGGCGGTCCAGCCGGGCGCGTCGGGCAGCGCGGCCCGACCGCAGCGTCGGCCGACGGCGGGGAAGAGCCGGGTGATCGCGCTGGGCTCGGTCGCGACCCGGCGCAGCGCCGTGTCCAGCCAGTCGGGATCGGGTACGCCTCCCAGCGCGGCCCGTAGTGAATCCGGTGTCATCCCGTCTCCTCCCTTGTGCTGCCCCCGGTGCCACGCCACCCTTTGCTCTGCACCTAGATGTGCACCGGGGCCTCTTTCGCGGATGGCGCCTCGTGCGGTGCCGCCGCGGCGGCCCGCAGGAACTCGATCGACCGGGCGGCCACGGCGGGTGCGGCGTGCGAGTCGCGGGGCAGCTCCACCGCGACCAGCCCCTGGTAGCCGGCGGCCGCCAGGGCGGCCAGCACCGGCGGAAAGTCGATCTCGCCGACGCCGAACTCCAGGTGCTCGTGCACGCCGCGGCGCATGTCGTCGATCTGAACGTTGACCAGGTGGCCGGCGACCTCGGCGACGCACTGGGGCACCGGCCAGGGCTCCAGGCACCGGCAGTGGCCGATGTCGAGGGTGATGCCGAGGCGGGCCGGGTTGTCGAGGGCGTCGTGCAGCCGACGCCAGTCGGCGATGTCCTGCACCAGCATGCCCGGCTCCGGTTCGAAGCCGACGGTCACGCCGGCGGTGTCGGCCGCGTCGACAACTGTGGCGCAGCCGGCCACCAGCCGGTCCCAGGCGCACTGGGGTGACACCGACTCGGGTCGGACACCGGCCCAGAACGAGACCGCCTCCGCGCCCAGGTCGGCGCCGATCCGCACGGCCCGGCGCAGGAACTCGATCCGCCGGGTCGGGTCGTCGTGCAGCAGCGTCGGAGCATGCTTCTGCCATGGGTCGAGCAGGTAGCGGGCCCCGGTCTCGATGACCACCGCCAGGCCCAGCGACTCCAACCGTCGACCGACCGCGGCGACCCGGCGGGTGAGCCCGGGCGCGAACGGGTCCAGGTGGTCGTGGTCCAGGGTGAGCGCCACCCCGTCGTAGCCCAGGTCGGCGATGACGGCGAGCGCGTCGTCGAGACGGTGGTTGGCGAAGCCGTTCGTGCCGTACCCGAGACGCAGCGTCGTGGCGTCGGCGGCCGGCGCCCCCGACCGGGCCTCGGGGACGGTCATGTCGGGGAGACCTTCCGGGCCAGCCGCCGACCCAGCGGCGCGGCCGCCGCGACGGCAAGCCCGAGCAGGCCCGCTCCGCCCCGGGCGGTGAGCGCCCCCTGCAGGGCCGGCAGCCCGGTGATCCCGGCACCGACCGCCGCGCGGACCCGTCCGGCCGACGGGTCCCGGACCACCTCGACCTGGGCCGCACCGTAACGGGCGGCGTACCAACCGGCCAGCACTGCGGGCAGCACCGCCGCGACCCCGGCCGACCGGCTGCGACCCGCGCGCGCACCGACCTTGCCGGCACCCTCGACCTTGCCGGCGCCCTCGCCCTGGTCGGTGGTCCCGGCCCGATCGGCGGCCCGGCGGGCACCCGGCACGGCGACGGCGGCACTGACGGCCACCAGCGCGGTGCCGGCGAGGGTACGCATCGGCAGGGCGGCGTCGGCGCCGGTGACCTCCCGGCGGGACAGCGCGGTGACCGTCCAGGTGTGCGCGGCGACTGTCGCCGCCGCCGGCAACGCCCGGGTCAGCCGACCGCCGGACGCGCCGAGCAGCACGTCCAGCCCACGGCAGGCGGCCATCATGGCCGGGCCGGCGGCGGTGTCCTTGGCCAGCAGGTCGTACCCCCAGATGCTGGCGGCGAGCGGCACGGCGAGCGCGACGGCACGGCGACCACCCACGGCGGCGGCCAGGCCCACGCCGGCGGCCGTGAGGCCCGCCGCGAGACCGACCGCGACGGCCGGGGCGACCCGCCCGCTGGGAATCGGCCGCTCGGGCCGTTCCTCGGCGTCCAGGTGCCGGTCGGCCCAGTCGTTGGCGGCCATGCCGCCCCAGTACATCAGCACCGAGGCGCCGGCCAGAGCAGAGGTACGCGGGCTGAGCGCGCCGGCCGCGGCGGCACCGGCGATCACGTCACCGGGCACCGAGAGCGCAGCCGGCGCCCGGACCAACTCGGCGAGATCAGCCAACGTTGTCATGCGTACCGTTCCCGTCGTCGTGCAGTTGCCGGGTGAAGGCGGTCAACCGGGCCCACTGCTCACCGAGGGAGTGGGTGGGCGCGCCGAGCGGGTCCTTGAAGAAGAAGGCCAGGTCGACAAGCGGCCCCACCAGCCCGGCGGCGTGTGCGGCGGCGGTGAGTCGGGCCAGGTCGAGCACCAGCGGCGCGGCCAGCGCGGAGTCGCACCCGTGCCAGGTGAACTCCATCCGCATGCCGGTGCCGAGGAAACCGCTGAAGGTGATCAGATCCCAGGCGGTCTTGAAGTCGCCCAGCTCCTCGACGTACTCGATGCGGGTGCCGCCCTGCGGGACGTAGCCGAGCGTCTCGCCGAGCACCCGCTGCTTGCTCTGCACCTTCGCCGCGTTTGCGGCCGGGTCGGCGAGGGTGGCACCGTCGCCACCGCCGAGCAGGTTGACCCCGGACCAGGAGCCCACGGCCAGGTTGCGCATCGCGAACATCGGCGCGAGCACCGACTTGACCAGGGTTTCACCGGTCTTGCCGTCGTGCCCGGCGTACGGCAGGCGGGCCTCCTCGGCCAGCGCGGCGAGCGCCGGCAGCCGCAGCCCGGTGGACGGGGTGAAGTCGACGTACGGGCAGCCGGCCAGCAGCGCCGCGTACGCGTAGAGGGAGCTGACCGGCAACACGTCGTCCGGCCCGTCGAGGGCCGCGCGCAGCGCGGCCGGGTCGGCGTGCCCGGGGTGCGGTCGAGGGGACGGCTCGGTGGCGGAGACGTTGACCACCACCACCCGGTCCAGTTCGTGTCGCTCGCGGAAGCTGGTGAGGTCGCCGACCACCACTGCGGCGCGGTCGGCCTGGGTGTCGCCGGTCGGCGCGGGGCGCAACTCCTGCTCGACCACGCCCAACTCGTCGCGGAGCGCGGCGACCAGCCGCCAGGGAATGACACCGGCGTCGGCGAGCGCCTCGGCGCGCTTGCACAGCGGGGTGGTGGCCACGTCGTGCCCGCCGAAGACCAGGTCGGCGAAGGCCGGCAGGGCCGGGCCGCGCAGCTCGGGAAGCTCTGTGACGCAGCCGGTGGGCCCGGCCAGGCCGGCCCGCAGCGCGAGCCCCCCGACGATGCTGGTGGTCGCGACGGACCCGCGCGCTCCTACCAGCCAGACACCTGTTCGCATGGTGCTCCTTCCCCGTCCACGAGGAACCGGCGGTACCGCTAAATATAGGAATATCAGAATATGTTTCGGAAAGATACGGCCTGGTTTCGGAAAGTTTCGGCCCGGGTGAATGGGCCCCGTCCGCCCGCCCCGCACCGGAACAGCACCGGCTCCCGACGTCGGCGTCGGCGGCGACGACGCCGGACCGGATCCCGGCAGGTGCGAGCAGACGGGGCTGGTAGGCAGGGTCGGGTCGGCGTCTCGACCCTGCCTCCCCCGCATCCGGCCGGTCGGGGCACTGGTCTGCCCCGGCCGGTCGTCTCAGGCCGCCGCGCCCACCGGAAAATCGACCGAGCCACGAGCCGCCGGAGACCGGCGAACGGGTGCGGAACGGCTGGGGGCGGCGGCGGGCGGTCTCATCAGGTCCTCCGGAAGGTCACCGGTGGTGGCGGTCCTCCGGTGCGGCCGGGGAATCCCGGTCCGGTCGCACCGGACGACCGTCCTGCTCGTGCGCCACCGGGCCGTACGGCCCGGCCGCACGCTCTCCGATGCCGACCTCTGTCCCGGCCACGGGGCGCAATCCGTGGCTGGTCCCTCGCCGGTCGGCGTCGGAAAGCTGGTCGGGCGACGGCGGTGCGGACACCGCCGTCGCGGATGGTCAAGGTCAGACGGCCGCCGCGGTCAGCGTCGGCTCCACCTCGGCCCAGGAGGAGCCGAGCTCCGCCGAACGGGCCACCGCGTCCAGCACCAGCTGGACCTGCAACGCGTCGGCGAAGGACGGAGTCGGGTCGACACCGGTGGCGACCGCCTCGATGAAGTCGCGCATCTCGTGCGTGAACGAGTGCTCGTAGCCGATGATGTGGCCCGGGGGCCACCACGCCGACATGTACGGGTGCTCGCCCTCGGTCACCAGGATGCGGGTGAAGCCCTGCTCGGCGGTCGGCCGGGTGGCGTCGTAGAACTCCAGCTCGTTGAGGCGCTCGAGGTCGAAGACCACGCTGCCCAGCGAACCGTTGATCTCGACGCGCAGCCCGTTCTTCCGGCCGGTGGCGAACCGGCTCGCCTCGTACGTGGCCAGGGCACCGCCGTCGAGCCGCGCCACGAAGACCGCGGCGTCGTCGACGGTGACCGGCCCGGTGGGCGCCGAGTGGCCGTCCACCGAGGCCGCCAGACCGCTCGACTCCGCCGGCAGCGGCCGCTCCTTGACGAAGGTCTCGGTGATCGCGCTGACGCCGCTGATCCGTTGACCCGTGACGAACTGGGTCAGGTCGATGATGTGCGCACCGATGTCACCGAGCGCGCCGGAGCCCGCCCTGTCCTTCTGCAACCGCCAGACCAGCGGGAACTGCGGATCCACGATCCAGTCCTGCAGGTACGTCGCACGGACGTGTCGAATCACCCCGAGCCGTCCGTCGGCGACCAACTGGCGCATCATCGTGACCGCGGGGACCCGGCGGTAGTTGAACCCGCACATCGACCGCACTCCGGCGGCCCGGGCGACGTCCGCCGCGGCGGTCATCGCCCGTGCCTCCTCGACCGTGTTGGCCAACGGCTTCTCGCACAGGACGTGCTTGCCTGCGGCCAACGCGGCGAGAGCGATCTCGGCGTGACTGTCGCCCGGGGTGCAGATGTCGACGACGTCGATGTCGTCCCGGTTGATCAGGTCACGCCAGTCCGTGGTGTACGCGTCCCAGCCGAGCGTGTCGGCGGCATCGGCCACCTTCGCGGTGTCTCGGCCGCAGATCAGCGCCATCCGGGCCCGCGCCGGCAGGTCGAACACGCGGTTCACGGTGCGCCACGCCTGCGAGTGCGCGGCGCCCATGAACGCGTAGCCGACCATGCCGATCCGCAGTTCTTTGTCTGTCGTGGACAAGGTGGGTCTCCCCCCGGTATGTCAGAACCCGAGCTTGTCGTAGCTGCTCGCGTTCTCCTTGGTGATCGTCTCGGAGGCCAGGGTCACTTCCTTGGGCACCTGGAGCTCCGTCAGGTCGCCCAGGCCCCGGCCCTGCGCGACGAGCCGCGCGAGCGAGATCGCCGAGGAGGCCATCGACGGGTTGTAGGTGACGGTGGCCTTCAGCACGGTGTTGTCGGCCTTGATGGCGTCGATGGCGAGCTTGGAACCCGCGCCGCCGACCATGAAGAACTCCGACCGGTTGGCCTGCTTGATGGCCGCGAGCACACCGATGCCCTGGTCGTCGTCGTGGTTCCAGATCGCGTCGATCTTCGGCAGGGCCTGGAGAAGCTGGGAAGCCTCACGCTGACCGCTGTCCGAGGTGAACTCGGCCGAGCGGCGGTTCTCCACCTTGAACCCGTAGGTCGCCAGCGCGGCCTTGAAGCCGTTGCTGCGCTCGACGGTCAGCGGGATCTCCAGACCGGCGATCTCACCGATGATCGGGTTGGCGACGCCCTTGTCCTTGAGCATCTTGCCGATGAAGTGCCCGGCCGAGACGCCCATGCCGTAGTTGTCGCCCTTGATGACGAGCCGCGAGGCCAGTGCGTCGGGGAAGGCCCGGTCGAGGTTCACGATCGGGATGCCCGCCTGCATCGCCTGGAGGGCAACGGCGTTGACCTCCTTGCCGTCGTGCGGCAGCACGACGATGATGTCCGGCTTCTGGGCGATCAGCGTGCCGAGCGTGGAGCGCTGGGCCTCGGAGTTCGACCCACCGTCGACCTCCTTGAACTCCACGTCCGAGTACGCGGCGGCCTGCGCCTTGGCGTTGGCGTGGATCGCGCCCATCCAGCCGTGGTCGGCGGCCGGGGCGGAGAAGCCGATGACGACCTTCTTGCCCGGGGCGTTGTTGCCTTCGCTGTTCCCGGCGGCCTTGGTCTGCGTGCTGGCGGCCGGAGTCTCGTTGCTGGTGCAGGCGGTGAGCAGGGTGGCAGCGCCCACTGCGGCTCCACCGAAGAGCAACCGGCGGCGCGACAGGTCGCGACTGTTCTGGGTCATGAATGACCTCCTGGGAGCGGTATGTGACTTATTGAGGGTGTGCGAGGCCCGGCCGGCGTCGAAGTGCTCGACGTCGCCAGGACAACGGTGCGGTGCGTCAGGTTGCGGTGGTGACCCTGTTCCGCGCGAGGAGCCGAGTGACGGACTTGAACTGGAACTGCTGGACCAGGACGGCGGCGACGATGATGCCGCCCTTGACCATGTTCTGTGCCTCGATGGAGAGGCCGTTGATGGCGAAGAGGTTCGTGATCGTGGCGAAGATGATGACGCCGAGCAGCGAACCGACGATCGTGCCCCGACCGCCGCTGAGCAACGTCCCACCGATGATCGCCGCGGCGATCGCGTCCAACTCGTACAGGTTGGCCATCGCCGCCTGCGCGGAGGTCGCCTGCGAGGTCAGCATGATCGCGGCGATACCGCAGCAGAGACCGGAGAGCGCGTACAGCAGCATGGTGTGCCGCCGGACGTTGATGCCGGCCAGCCGGGCCGCCTCCGGGTTGCCGCCCACGGCGATGGTCCGCCGGCCGAAGGTCGTCCGGTTGAGCACGACCCAACCGGCGAGCACGACCGCGCCGAGGATGTAGACGAGGATCGGGATCCCGATCACCTTGCGGGCCGCGATGTCGTTGATGAAGGTGCTGCTCGACACCTGGGTCTGCTTGTTGGAGATCGATGCCGCGAGCCCTCGCGCGGCCACCAGCATCGCGAGCGTCGCGATGAAGGGGACCAGTCGCCCGTACGAGATGAGCACACCGTTGACGAGGCCGACGCAGACACCGACCGCGAGGGCGGTGAAGATCATGCCGCCGGCGCCGTAGCTCTGGGTGGCCACCGTGGTGCACCAGACCCCGGCGAGCGCGACGATCGCGCCGACCGACAGGTCGATGCCACCACCGATGATCACGAAGGTCATTCCGACCGTGACCACACCGACCACCGAGGCCAACTGGAGGATGGCCAGGACGTTGTTCCAGACCCAGTTCGGGTCGCCGTACAGGTCGGGCTTGGTGACCGCGCCGACCACGATGAGCGCGGCCAGCACCCCGATCAGACCGAGGTTGCGCTTGGCGCCGTCGCCACCGTCACCCCGCCACCAGGAGAGCCGACCCGTGGATGCTGCTTTATCGCTCGCCACCGCAGTCTCCGCCGGATCCACCGGCGGCGACTGCGCCGGAAGCTGCGGGCGCTCCGGTGTCGCGGTGGGAGTGGGAGTCGCGTCGCTCATGCCGGTGCGCCTTCCATCAAGGACCCCGCCATCACGAGGTCAAGCACAGTGTTCTCGTCGAGTTCGCCGGCCGCGGCTTCGCGGACGACCCGCCCTTCCCGCATGACCAGCACCCGGTCGGCCAGACCCAGCACCTCGGGCACCTCGCTGGAGACCAGCAGCACCCCCACGCCCTGAGCGGCCAATGCCCGGATGACCTGGTACAGCTCGGCCCGGGCGCCCACGTCCACGCCCCGGGTCGGCTCGTCGAGAAGCAGCAGTTTGGTGCCGCCGAGCAGCCAGCGCCCGACCACCACCTTCTGCTGGTTGCCGCCGGACAGCGTGCGTACCGGCCGGTCGACGCCCCGGGGCCGCAGCTCCAGGCTCTCGGTGATCCGGTCCGCCTCGGCACGCTCCTTGGCGGCGTTGGTGAAGCCGAAGCGCGCGTACCGACCGAAGGTGGCGAGCGTGACGTTGCGGTAGATCGGCTCACCGAGCAGCAGCGCCTGACTCTTGCGCTCCTCCGGGGCCATCCCCATGCCGGCGCGAACCGCCGCGCCGACGCCGGGGCGCAGCACCTTGCCGTTCATCTGCACCGTGCCGGCCTCCGGGAGACGGGCCCCGTAGATCGTCTCCAGCAGTTCCGAGCGACCCGAGCCGACCAGCCCCGCGATGCCCACGATCTCCCCGGCGCGCACGCTCAGCGAGACGTCGGCGAACTCGCCGGTGCGGGTCAGCCCCTCCACCTGGAGCAGGTCGGCTCCGGTGGAGTCCTCGGTCGGCCGGTCCGGGAAGACGTACTCGATGGTGCGGCCGGTCATCCGGCTCACCAGGTCGCGGGTCGGGGTGTCGCGCGCCGGCAGGTTCGCCGCCGTGGTCCGGCCGTCCTTGAGGACGGTGACCCGGTCGCCGATCTCGCGGATCTCCTCCATACGGTGGGAGATGTAGATGACGGCGATGCCCTGCGCGGTCAGCTCGCGGATGATCCGGAACAGGTTGCCGACCTCGTCGTGCGCCAGCACCGCGCTCGGCTCGTCCATGATGATCAGTCGTGCCTCGTGCGACAGCGCCCGGGCCATGCTGACGATCTGCTTGCCCGCAGCCGGCAGCGACCGGACCATCCGGCCCGGCGGGATCTCACCGTGGCCGAGCCGACTGAGGATCTGCCGGGTGTGCCGGGCCATCCGGCCGCGCCGCACGAACCCGAAGTTGCGGTACTCGTGCCCGAGGAACGCGTTCTCCGCCACCGACAGGTCCTCGACGAGGTCGAGCTCCTGGTAGATGGTGGCGATACCGGCCTTCATCGCGGCCTGCGGGTTGGCGAACGTGGCCGGTTCGCCGCGCCACTCCACCAGCCCGGAGTCCGGTTGGTGCACCCCGGCGAGCACCTTGATGAGGGTCGACTTGCCGGCACCGTTCTGCCCGAGCAGGCAGTGCACCTCGCCGGCACGCACCTCCAGCTGCACGCCGTCGAGCGCGCGTACGCCGGGGAAGGTCTTCACCAGATCGGTGAGGCGCAGGACCACCTCGCCCGCGACGGTGTCGGCGGGAGCCTCGACCAGCGGCGCCTCGGCGACGGCCTCGGCCGACGCGGTGGCCGGGTCATCCTCGGGCAGAGCCACAGTCTCCTCCTCGCTCACGACGGAACCTCGAACAGCTTCATGTTCATGCGGCTTCCCCGAAGGCGACGTCGCTTGCGAGCACCGCCGCACCGGTGACACCGGCGCGACCGCCCAGCTCGGACAGGACGACGGGGAGGTTGCCGGTGGCCAGCGGCAGTGACCGGCGGTAGACCACACTGCGGATCTCGGCGAGCAGGATGTGACCCAGTTGGGCCAACCCGCCGCCTATCACGATCATCGACGGGTTGGTGAAGCTGACCAGGCCGGCGAGCACCCCGCCGACCCGCCGTCCGCCGTCCCGGATCAACTGGATGCAGGTCACGTCGCCCTCGACGGCGCCCTCGGCGACGTCCAGGGCGGTCACCACTCCGCGCAGCGACAGCCGCTCGGCAAGCGCCGGCGACGTCCCACTGCGGGCGGCGGCCAGGGCGTCCTTGGCCAGCGCGGCACCGCTGAAGAGCGCTTCCAGGCAGCCGACGTTGCCGCAGGAACACATCGGACCGTGCGAGTCGACCTGGATGTGGCCGATGTCGCCGGCGCAGCCGTCGGTGCCCCGGTAGACCTCACCGGTGAGGTAGATGCCGCAGCCGATGCCGGTGCCGATCTTCACGAAGAGGAAGTCGTCCACCGAGTGGGCGACCCCGCCGTGCCGCTCGCCGATCGCCATGATGTTGACGTCGTTGTCGACCACCGCCGGGCAGCCGTGCTCGCGGCTGAGCAGCTCACGCACCGGGAACCGGTCCCAGCCGGGCATGATCGGCGGTGAGACCGGCACGCCGTCGCGGAAGCTGACCGGGCCGGGCACGCCGATGCCGACCGCGTCCAGTCGCTCGTACGCGCCGTCGACCCGGGCCTTGTGCAGCAGCTCGTTGACCCGTTGCAGGGTCACCTTCGGACCGTTGCGGATGTCGGCTGCCTCGGCGTAGTGGGCCACCGGTTCGAGGCGGCCGTTGACCACCTCGACGTCCATCGAACTGGCGCCGAGGTCGACGGCGGCGAAGCGCAGCTTCGGGTTCAACTCGACGAGGGTCGAGCGACGGCCACCTCGGGACGCGGCGAGCCCCGCCTCGGCGACATACCCCAGCGCGACCAGGCGGTCCAGCTCGGCGAGCATGCGCGGGCGCGGCATCTGGAGTCGGTCGCCCAGCTCGGCACGGGACACGGCGCCCTCGTCGCGAAGCAACCGCAACAGGCGCACGTGCAGGGGGTCGACGGTGCGCACCGGGGGCCCCCTCTTCTCTGGCAGCGTTCACATCGACGCAATGCCGATGTGTTGTGTCCGACACAGTAGGAGCGGTCGCACCACCTGTCCAGAGCTTCGGCTGTTCCGACGCTAACTTTTGCTCAAACGGACAGAAGTTTTCGGTCGCGCTTGCGACGGGATGGATCGGGTTCGCTGCGCCCCCCTCGCCGCGCCGGCACCCATCCGGCCGGCGAGGCGGCGGGCGAGCCGGCCCAGACAGCCGCTGCGCCGAACTGTTCAGCACCGGCCAGGCCGATCCCCGGGCAGCCGTCGGCGTGGGCGAACACCCGCCTCCAGGCGCATCCGAGGAGCGGATGACGTCACCATCCATCGCCATGGGTGTCGATGGCTGTCGATCGACCTTCGAGCAGCGATTACGTGGCCGGTACGGACGCCTGCCGCACGTCGAATCGGCGGCTCAACCATCCCCCGCAATTGGAAGGGACGTTGACAGTCGTCTACGTGGTCGTTAACGTTCCTGGGCATCGGCAGCTACGGCGCGAGTCGCGCACCGCAATTCTCCAATCGCGATGACCTGCCGTTCTGCCGTGCCCGAGTACCCCGACGGGAAGGACCCCAATGAAACGACCGACACGCTTTATCGCGGCCGTGTCCGCAGTAGCGTTCGTCGCACTGTTCTCACCATCGGCAGCCCAGGCGGCACCGTCCTCGACCGGCTCTGAGCTGGGCGTTGCGGCTGCGGCACCCGTCCGGCAGGCCGCTTCCAGCGCTGCCGAGGGCGATTTCGGCACCCTCGGTAACTGCACCGCCGGGATCTTCTGCGGCGAGGTGAAGAACCGACTCGGCCGGTCCATCAAGCTTTCGGGCAACTGGCCGACCAACAGCAAGACCATGTGGCTGCCGGCCGGCCAGGGCAGTGCTTCCGATTCGAGGTACTACTACGAATTCCGGGACACTGACGGTTTCCAGGTGCCCAGCGGATACATTTACTACGACAGCGTGGGTAACAAATATTACCCCGGCTGGCACAAGGTGAACGACCTCCAGGTAGTCACGCTCAATGGCTGGTGCCTCACGTCGGCCTGCAGCTGACGGTCAACTCCTGACAATGGTCGTCCTCGGCTGCCGGACCCAGCACGGGTCCGGCAGCCAAGGGCGCGTCACCTCAACCGACCGAACCGCGCTGGTTGCGCTTCTTCCTGAGCTTGCGGTCGTCGCGCAGCTCGACGTACGGCTCGTCGTCCACCGAGTGGCCGGCCGCGATGGCGCGGCCACGCTCCAACTCCGCGTCGAACTCGGCCCCGAGCAGGATCGCGATGTTGCTCAGCCAGAGCCAGACCAGGAAGATGATCACCCCAGCGAGGGTCCCGTACGTCTTGTCGTACGAACCGAAGTTGCTCACGTAGAACGCGAACAGCCCGGAGATCACCAACCAGATCACCACGGCCAACACCCCGCCCGGGCTGACCCAGCGGAAACCTCCGTGCCGCGCGTTCGGTGAGGCCCAGTAGAGGATCGCGAACATCAGACTGACCAGGATCAGCAGCACCGGCCACTTGGCGATGTCCCAGACCGCGACCGCCGTCGAGCCGAGCCCGATCACATCGCCCACCGCCTCGGCGAGGCGGCCGGTGAAGACCACGATCACCGCGCAGACCAGCAGCAGCACGCCGATCACCGCTGTCACACCGGCGCGGATCGGCAGGGTCTTCCAGATCGGCCGGCCCTCCGGCACGTCGTAGATGGTGTTGGACGCACGCATGAACGCACCGACGTAGCCGGACGCGGACCAGAACGCGGCCAACAGACCGATGATCGCCGCGATGCTGGCCAGGCCGCCGTTCTGCTGGGCGGTATCGATCGCGCTCTCGATGATCTGCTGAACGCTGTCGTTCGGCACCGCCTGGTTGAGGGTTTCCCTGACGCCCTCGGTGGCGCTCTCGCCGAGCAGGCCGAGCAGAGAGATCAGCACCAGCATGCCGGGGAAGATGGAAAGCACCCCGTAGTAGGTGAGGGCAGCCGCCCAGTCGGTCAGGCTGTCGTCCTGGAATTCGGAGATCGTCCGCCGCAGCGCCGCCTTCCAGCCGCTGCCGGGCAGGTCGGTGGGGCTGTCCGGGCCCGCGTCGGGCCCGACCGGTGTGGTGGCGGGATCACGTTCACGCTCCCGCTGGGCGGAAGACTCGTCCGAGGCCATCGCCCCTCCTCCTCGTCGGCGGTGTCACCCTCGGACTTGCCCCGTCGACGGGCCCGGATAACCCCTACTTGTAGAGCAACCTCGCCATCCGGCGCGACGCCACCAGCAGGCCGAACACCACCATCGCCAGTAGGTAGAGCACGTCGAGCAGCCACAGCCAGCCAGCGCCGCCCAGCGCGACCCCGCGGATCAGGTGCACCGACCGGTACAGCGGGGTGATCTCGACGAGCCAGTGCAGCAGCGTCGGATAGGCCTGCGCCGGCACGAAGGTGCCGGAGAAGAGGAAGAGCGTGAACTGCGCGGAGGCCATCAGGTCGAAATCCTGCCAACTGCGCATGAAGGTGGAGACCGTCATGCCGAGCGCCCCGAACGCGAAGCCGACAAGCACCGCCGCCGGGAAAGCGGCAAACGCCCGGGTGACGCTGGTCAACTCGAGCGCGACCATCACCCCGAGGAACGCCGCCGAGTAGGCGCTGCCCCGCAGCATCGCCCAACCCAACTCGCCCACGGCGATCTCGAACGGCCGTACCGGGGTGGCGATCATCCCGTCGTACAGCTTCATGTACTTCATCTTGCCGAAGAAGTTGAAGGTGGTCTCCGAGATCGCCCCGGTCATCGCCGAGGCGGCGAGCATCGCCGGAGCCACGAACGCGGCGTACGAGACCAGCCGCCCATCGGGCAGCGGCAGATCACCGACCAGCGCGCCGACGCCCACCCCGATGGAGAGCAGATAGAGCAGCGGCTCCACGAAGCCGGAGAGCAGCAGCAGCCAGTAGGCAGGCTTCAGCGCCGCGACGTTGCGCCCGACCACCGACGCCGACCGCCGGGACGCGGCGGAGACGTCGACCAGCCGGGGCAGGATCAGCGTGACCACGACACCCTCCCTGCTTGCTGTTCGGAAAGACGAGCCGCTGTTCGGAAGACGAGCCGCCGCTTCGACGACGAGCTGCTGCTCAGACGACGAGCTTGCGACGGAACGCGCGGACCGCCAGCAACCAGCCGACGACCGCCCAGGCGGCCAGGTAGAGCACGTGCCCGGCTGCCGACCACTGTGGGGCGACGCCGAGCGTGACAGCGCGGCACAGGTCCACGGCGTGCCACAACGGCGTCACGTACGCCAGCCACCGCAGCGCGTCAGGCAACGACTCGACCGGGAAGAACACCCCAGCGAAGAGCGTCATCGGGATGACCGCGAACCGGAACAGCATCGCGAGCCAGTTGTCGCTCTGCACCGACGCGGCGTACGCGAAGGTCGGCGCGGCGACGGCCAGCGCGAGCAACGCCACCACCGGCAGGGTGACCACCGCCCACGGCGACCGCAACGCCCCGAACAGCCCGGTGACCAGGAGGAACGCCACGATCGTGGTGAGCACCCGGAAGAGCACGAAGGCCAGGTGCCCGGCCACGATGTCGCCCACCCGCAGCGGCGACGTGCCCTGCGCGAAGTAGGTCCGGACCCACTGGAAGTTACTGAACACCGGCCAGGTCGAGTCGCCGACCGTCACCTGGAGCGCGGTCGAGGCGATCAGCCCGGGGACCAGCCAGTCGAGGTAACGCACCCCGCCGACGCCCTGGTCAATGTAGGCGCCGACCCCCAGCCCGAAGCCGAGGACCGTCAGCACCGGCAGCAGGAACGAGGAGAACACCCCGGCCCGCCAGGTGCGCCGCAGACCCACCAAATAGTGCTCGAACACCGCATACGCCGGCACCCAGGGGAACCGCGCCGACCCCGTCGCACTCACCCGATCACCCCGCCCACCGCGCCGGCCGCCACGACCTTTCTACCCCCGGGGTACGACAGGTCGCCGGTCACCCTACGACGACCCCGCCGACGTGTCGCCCGGGTTTCGCGGGCTCGATCGGGTCGCCGCGCCACCCCGGCCCCGCCCGTTGATCGACTCGATTTTCAGGAAGTCGCGGTTTCAGAGCCGCCCCGATGCCCCGACTTTTGGAAAGCCGAGACGACAGGTGGTCACCGCGCCAGCTACCGGCGCACGGCGTCGGACCCGACGAACACGCGCCACGTGTCGGGCGCAAAGACCAGCACAGGGCCGGTCGGGTCCTTGGAGTCCCGGACGGCCACCAACCCAGGCAGGTTGCCGGCAACCTCCACACAGGCACCGCCGCTGCCGTTGCTGCGAGTGCTCTTACGCCACCGGGCACCGGTCAGATCCATGTCTCCGCCACTTCCGCGATCAGGTCGAGGGACTGCTGCTGCGATAGTGCCTCACCGCGGATCGACTCCCACACCTCGACCATCTGACGGACGTAATCGGCGCGGTCGATGACCTGCCCGTGGCGCTGCCCGTCCAGGAAGACCACATCTTCACCGGTGGCTGCGGTGGCGATCACGAAGGGACCATCGAGCCCAGCGTACGCACCTGCCGACAGCGGCACGACCTGGATTCGGACCCGGGGCAGCGCCGAGCCAAGCTTCACCAGGTGCCGCAACTGCTCACGCATCACCTCCGGCCCGCCGACGTGGCGGCGCAACGCGTACTCGTCGACGACCACGCTGAGCAGCGGCGGCCGGTCCCGGGTGAGCACGCCCTGCCGATCGAGCCGGGCGGTCACCTGCTGCTCGACCTCGTCCGCCGCGAAGAGCCCGGCACCGGCCAGGATGGCGCGGGCGTAACCCTCGGTCTGCACCAGCCCCGGCACGTAGAGCGGCTCATACCACCGCAGCGCTGTGGTCTCCTGCTCGATGCCGGCCCAGTCGCGGAACCACGGCACCACCGCCTCACGGCTGATCCGCCGTTGGATGCGCTCGAACCGACCGTCGGCTGCGAACACGGCGTCACACCGGCGGGCGAAGTCCAGGCTCGGCCGGCGCTCGGACGTCTCCACCTTGGCGACCAACGCCCCGGAATAGCTCAACGCCTCGGCCAGCGCCGTCTGCGACATCCCACTGG
This sequence comes from Micromonospora sp. NPDC048835, assembly GCF_040649995.1. Classification (NCBI taxonomy): domain Bacteria; kingdom Bacillati; phylum Actinomycetota; class Actinomycetes; order Micromonosporales; family Micromonosporaceae; genus Micromonospora; species Micromonospora sp. NPDC048835. Next base: position 25,682 of record NZ_JBEZGM010000046.1, read on the forward strand.
CGGCGCGGGCCAGTCGCAACTCCTCGGCGAAGTGCTCCAGCATGGACGAACTCTCCACGGACAACTCCCGTACATCTGCGTACCGTGCCGGGCCGATTGCCGTACGCGCTGGTCGTCGGCGTGCGGAACCTCCCACAGTAGTCAGGTCCTCACCAGACTGTCACGCAGCGGAACCGCTCACGGGATTCGGACGGCGGGCGGAACCAGGCCGGGAGCGCCCCGTGACCCCCCGATCCGGGGCGCTCCCCACCCACCCGATGGAGGTTCTTCCCGGTGCGACTCACCTGGTCGGCTCACCACGGCGGCGGGCTCTGATGCCCCGGTACCGCCCGCACGTCGCGGCACGCCCGTCCTGGCGCTGCCGGGTCTGCGGCGCCGCGTGGCCCTGCTCGCCGGCCCGCCTGGCGCTGCTGGGCGAGTACCGGGAGGACCGGATCGGCCTGCTCGTCTACCTTGCCGCGTTGCTGTACGAGGCGGCCGGGGACCTCGCCGGCCAGGCCGGTCAGGATCGGTTGGCCGACCGATTCGTCACCTGGGCCAGAGCCCGTTGAGCGGTGCTCGTCGGCAGCCGGTCAGGCCGGTCGGTACGCGCGGATCAGCGCCTGCACGGCGTAACCGAGCAGCAGCACCCCCGCGCCGACGCCGATCACCAGCCCGGCCGAGACCACCGAGGCGAGGCCGGTGACGAGGCCCGCCACGGCCACCAGGCACAGCGCGACACCCAGCGGGCGGAGCAGCGGATCCCGCAGGAGCGGGGCGAGTGGGAAGAAGTGCAGACCGACCACCAGGCAGACCAGGACCGGAACGTACTCGGACCAGTTGGCGGCGACCAGCACGGCGGCACCCAGCCCGGCGGCGGCGAACTCGGCCAGGACGATGAGCAGGTACGGGCGGTCGGCGGCCCGATCCCGAGGGCTGCCGGCCCCACGCAGTCGGGCGGACAGCACACCACCCAGCACGGCGGTGAGCAGCGCGACGAGGCTGCCCACCACGAGCAGGGCCCGCAGCGGCTGCTCCGCCGCCGGCACACTGAACCAGACCATCGCAAAGATGCCCAGGTAGAGGGCGGTGAGCCCGGCCTGCCGTCGGTTGGCGATCACCAGATCAGACATGAAACCCCCGTGGTCGAAGGCCGGCTCGGATGCGGCTGGGCGATGCTACGCCCAAGATCAGAGGCAGTCGAGCGGTGATCGTTGGCAGCTGAGCGGTGCGACACGCCGAGGAAGGTGTCGCTGAGCTGCCAACGATCACTCGGGACGTTCAGTCGACAAGGGTGCGGCCGGTCAGGTGCAGGAAGACGTCCTCCAGGCCGCTGCGCCGCACCAGCACGTTCGCCGGCTGGAGCCCTCGCGCGGTGACCTCGGTGACCGCCGCGTCGCCGTCGGGCACGTAGAGCAGGACCCGGTCGGGCAGCACCTCGACCCGCTCCCCCAGCCCGGCGAGCTTGCCGGCGAAAGGCTCCTGTGACTCGGCGGCGAAGCGCAGCTCGACCACCTCGCGGGTCGAGTGCTGCTCGATCAACGCTCGCGGCGAACCCTCCGCGACGATCCGGCCGCCGTCCATCACCACCAGGCGGTCGCAGAGCTGCTCGGCCTCGTCCATGTAATGGGTGGTGAGCACCAGCGTCACGCCCTGCTGCTTGAGCCGGAACAGCCGCTCCCACACCAGGTGCCGGGCCTGCGGGTCGAGCCCGGTGGTCGGCTCGTCGAGCAGCACGATCTCCGGATCGTTGACAAGCGCGCGGGCGATGGTCAGTCGACGCTTCATCCCGCCGGACAGCGGCTCGACCTTGCTGTCGGCCCGCTCGGTGAGCTGGACGAAGTCGAGCAGCTCGGCGGCGCGCTCCCGGGCCGCCCGGCGGGAGACGCCGAAGTAGCGGGCGTAGACCGTCAGGTTTTCCCGGACGGTCAGCTCCGGATCGAGATTGTCCAGTTGGGGGCACACCCCGAGGCGCGCCCGGATGGCCGGCCCGTCAGCCACCGGATCCATGTCGAGGATGCGCAGCTCACCCGCGCTGGGTGGGGAGATGCAGCCGACCATCCGCATGGTGGACGACTTGCCCGCGCCGTTGGGCCCGAGGAAGCCGAACGCCTCACCCGGGCGAACCTCGACGTCGATGCCGTCCACGGCGGTGAAATCACCGAACCGCTTCACCAGCCCGCGAGCCTGAATCAGTGGTCGCCCCGAAGTCATCGCCCGACCCTAACCGCCCGGTCCGACACCCCTCCACGCGAATACGCGCCCGGTGTCCGCACCCGCCGACGGCGAAACGCCGATCAATGCCCCACCCGTCAGCCAATCGACGTGTATCGTCCTTTTGTGTCACCCATCAGCTCGCCCGATGGTTCGTCGTCACCTGCCCGACCAGCCAACTCTTCCGTCGGCGCGCCCGCGCTGAGCCCCGACGGCGAGCCACCCCGACCGCGACGGGCAGCCGAGCCGACGGAGCCCCACGACCCGAGCGTCGCCGAGCGGGCGACCCGGGACCTGGCCGCCCGGTTCGAGGACGAGAAACCGGGCCGGGTGCTCTCCGGGCCGGCGGGCCTGCTCCTCACCGTGACGGCGCTTGCGGTCGGCGCTCTCGCCCTGTGGCAGGTGTTCCGCCCCCTGTCGCAGGGCAGCAAGTATTACCTGATCATCTTCCTGGCCGGCGTACTCCCGCTGGTCTTCCTCGCCTACCCGGCCAACCTGCGGTTGCCGGCCCGCCTACACCCCCGCCGACCAGGCACCGACCGGGCTGAGGCCACCGAGAGCGACGGCGACAGGCGCGTCCCGGCACCCACGTCGACGCGGCCCACCGTCACCGACTGGGCATTGAGCGCGCTGGCGGTCGCTGCCTGCCTCTACCCCGTCCTGCCGATCCGGATCGGCAGCGGTGGCGGCGGTTACAACGCGTTCCTCGACCGGCAGGGCCTGCTGGCGGCGACGGATCTGGTGCTGGGCACCGTCCTGCTGCTCCTGCTGCTCGAAGCGTGTCGGCGTACCACCGGGTGGATCCTGCCGGCGGTCTGCCTGCTGTTCCTCGGCTACGGCTACTACGGCGGGTTGCTGCCGCAGTCCTGGCCGGTCGCGCACTCCGGGCTCGACTTCAGTCAACTCGTCGACGCGTTCTACAACTCCGACAGCGGCTTCTACGGCACACCACTCGACGTGGCCGCCTCGTACATCGTGCTGTTCACCATCTACGGCGCGGTGCTGGAGCTGTCCGGGGCCGGGCGCTTCTTCGTCGAGTTGTCGGCCGCGGCGTTCCGACGTTCCCGCACGGCCGCCGGGCGGACGGCGGTGGCCTCGGGTTTCCTGCTCGGCACCGTCTCCGGCTCGGGCGCGGCGACGACGGTGAGCATCGGCGCGGTCACCTGGCCGCTGCTGCGCCGCGCCGGCTACCCGCCGGAGCGGGCCGGCGGCATGCTGGCCGCGGCCGGGGTGGGCGCGATCCTCTCCCCGCCCACCCTGGGCGCGGCGGCGTTCATCATCGCCGAGTACCTGGGTGTCTCGTATCTCCAGGTGCTGGGCTGGGCAACGGTGCCGACGGTCCTCTACTACCTCGGCATCCTGCTGGCCGTGGAGATCGACGCGCGCCGTTCCGGGGTGCGCCCGGTGGTGATCGACGTCGGCTCGCCCTGGCGGCTGCTGGGCCGGTTCGGCTACCACTTCGCCTCACTGATCGCCATCATCGTGTTCCTCGCCATCGGGGTGTCCGCGACGCGCGCTGTCGTGTTCGCAATCGTCGTCGCCGCCGTGCTCTCCCACCTGGACCGCGCGCACCGGCTCACCCCGGGCCGGCTGGTGACCGCGCTGGTCACCGGCGTACGCGGTGTGCTCGCCGTCACCGCGGTCTGCGCCGCCGCCGGCATCATCACGGCGACCACCACCAAGACCGGCCTCGGGCCGCAGGCGGCCGCGCTGCTGATCGGCGGGGCGCAGGCGGCCACCTCGGACCCGACGCTGGTGCTGGTGCTCACCGCGCTGCTCGCCGCCGTCGCGCTCAGCCTGCTGGGCCTCGCCGTGCCGGTCACCGCCTCGTTCGTGATCGGCTGGGTGATCGTCGGTCCGGCCCTGCTCGACCTGGGCGTCACGGCGCCGGCGGCGGCGATGTTCGTCTTCTACTTCGCGGTGCTGTCCGAGGTGTCCCCGCCGACCGCGCTCGCCGCGGTGGCCGCCGCCGCGGTCACCGGCGGCCGGCTGGTGCCCACCATGTGGCAGACCCTGCGGTACGCGCTGCCCGCGTACCTGACGCCGATCGCGTTCGTCATCACGCCGGCCGGGCTCGGTCTGCTCGGCATCGGTGGCGTCCAGCGGATCGCCTTCGCGGCCGTGGTCACCGCGCTCAGCGTGGCGGTGCTCGCCGTCGCCGCCGGTGGCTGGCTCCCAGGTGTCGGCCCCGTCGGCGTGCCGGAGCGGGCGCTGGGCGTCCTCGCCGGCGTCACCCTGCTCTGGCTCGAACCCGTGCCGGTCGCCGTCGGCACCGCGCTGGCCGCCGTGGCGGCGGTGGGCGTCCTCGTCCGACGCGCATCCGCCGGCCGCCAATCGTCCGATCCTGTGGAGGAGAAACTGTGAGACGAATCGACGTACGGCTCGCGGCGGGCCTGAGCGTGCTCGCCCTCGCCGCGGGTTGCGGAGGTCAGCAGGGCGGTGCGGCCACCGACGACACGGCAAGCGAGGTCACCTGCGAGGTGACCAAGGAGACCCGCGTCGGCATCGCCACCGGCAACGCGACGGGCGTCTACTACGTGGTCGGCAACGCCCTGGCCGGGCAGTTGTCCGGTGCGACCGGCGGCAAGCTCACCGGCACCGCCGCCGAGACCGGCGCCTCGGTGCAGAACGTCGAACAACTTGTCGGTGGCCAGTACGATGTGGCCTTTTCGTTGTTCGACACGGCGGTCAACGCGGTCGAGGGCAAGGGCAGCTTCACCGCGCCGCAGCCGGTGCAGGCGCTGGCCCGCATCTACGACAACTACACCCAGGTGGTGGTCCGCAACGACTCGCAGATCACCTCGGTGGCCGACATGCGGGGCAAGCGCATCTCCACCGGTTCGCCCAAGTCCGGCACCGAGGTGATCGCCAACCGGCTGTTGGAAGCCGCCGGCCTCGACCCGGCCAAGGACGTCCGGGCGCAGCGACTGGACCTGACCAAGACGGTCGAGGGGATCAAGGACGGCAGCGTCGACGGCTTCTTCTGGTCCGGTGGTCTGCCCACCGGGGGTCTCACCGACCTGTTCACCACGGCCGGCGACTCGGTGCGGTTCGTCGACATCTCACCGTTGCTGCCGAAGATGACCGAGCTGAGCCCCGGCTACCAGGAAGGCACCATCGGCCGGGACGCGTACAAGACGGCGACCGACACCCCGACCATCGTCGTACCCAATGTGTTGTTGGTCCGCAAGGACCTGGACGCCAACGTGGCCTGCGCGATCACCCGGACGGTGTTCGACAAACGGGAGACGCTGGCCCACTTGGGTTCAAGTGGTTGTTGCAACGGGGTGGATTCTCGTCAGGATGAGGAGTCATGCCGGGGCAGAGGTTGTCGTCCGCGGAGCGGGCGCAGAT
>NZ_JBEZGM010000047.1:0-5187 GCF_040649995.1 Micromonospora sp. NPDC048835
CGCAGCCATCAAGACCAACGACTGAACATCAACAAACAGCGAGGGGGTCAAAATTCGGCCGGAACAGAGGGGTCAACTTTCAGCCGGCGTTGACACCTGCAGCGCTTCATTCGAAAGTCAGCAGATCGTCAGCGAACGCCGTACCGCGTGGCGACTCCCGATCATGCTCGACAGCACTACCGGTATGTCTGACCACGCGGTACGGCACTTGATCATTTTCGCTACTACGTCAGGTCACTTTCCCCCCGACGGGGGTCGTCCCTTTCCGTGGGAGCGCGCCACCGCAGCTCGCAGGTCGTCCTCCGGCCCGCTGAGCCTCCTGGATGCCCGTTCGTGGCCCATGACTCGCTGCGCCGTCAGGGCTGGGGCCTGCCGGGGTGCACGCGCCGTATCCCCATCACGGCCTCGTCGTGACGTGGGGCGTCAGTTCCCGCTTGACCTTGGGAGGGCCTTCACCATCGCCGCTGCCAGCGTCGTCGCCTTCTCCTGAGCCATGGCGGTGATCTCGGAGGCGGAGTTCGGCTTGCGAGGCCAGAGCGCGAGCGCTTCGATGCTGATCAGCAGTGATCCGTGCGCGAACACCAGCCGGGCGTCGCCGGGCAGATAGTCCATCCCTGCGTCGATCTCCGGGTTCACTCGTTTCACCGTCGCCGTGGTCAGCCGCGCGCTCGTCGAAGCGATGGTCACGGCGTCTGACCTCCACCGGGCCGTCGCTTGGCCGATGTTGAGACGGAACTCGGCGCTCGGGCAGCGTGCAGTTCGCGCCTTGGTTGCGGCGGAGACGGCCGCAGACGCATCGGGCAACTGGACCACCCTGATGTCCAAGAGCGTCATCGGGGGCTCGATGTTCTGGAAGGACGGCACGGGGTTGACCTCAAGGCCAGCGGCCCACAGCGCGTCAAGCTGCAGCCCGGCCCCCTTCGCCCGGTTCGGATCGGCGATGAGCAGGGCGCAGGGTTCGTACCACGCTTCTCCGATTTCGATCTCGCCCTGCCGAATGTCGTCGCCGACTCCAGCCTGCTTCACCAGCCCGCCGATAGTCGCCATCAAAGCCTGCGGCTCGTCGGGTAGAGCCGAGTGGGTGGGGCTCACCGACGGCGGCGGTGCCGGCGGGACAGGTTGTTCAATGCACCCGGCAAGCCCCGCCAGTGCCAGCGCGCTCGCGACGAGCGGTCCCCAGCGCATTCGATCACTCACACTCATTGATGCCCCCGCTTCCATCAGAGCGGCAGCATACGGTTCCTCGCCCTTGACGGTTGCCCGTGCCGTTTGGGCGAATAGGTGAGGGCGAAGCCGGTGCGGCCGCTCCTTCGGAAGCGGCCATGTTGTTTGCCGCAGCGGCGGTAGCTGCGGCGATGCCCGCACTCGTAGCAGATCAACTGTCTCGGTGGGGGTTTTCCACAGGCGGCCATGTTGTCCACAGGCGACGACATCGGAACCGCTCGTGGGGCGGATTTCGAGCAGGGTCGGCGGCACACCTGAGCCCGACCGCTGGAGGCCGCGATGCCACCCCGTACCACGGTTCCGCCGATCCGCCGGCTCCCGCTGGTCGTCACCGGCGACGACGAGCTGCTCGACGATGTGCTCCGGCTCGCCGCCGTCGGCGGCACGGAGGTCGAGCTTGCCCGCGATCCGGCGGCTGCCCGTACCCGTTGGCTTCCCGCACCGCTGGTGCTGCTCGGCGCCGATCAGGCGCAGGCGTGTCTGCGGGCCCGGTTGCCGCAGCGGCCGCGGCTGGTGCTGGTCGGTCGAGCTGGTCAGCTCGACCCCGGCTGGCAGGTCGCCGAGCTGATCGGGGCCGAGCACATCGCCGCACTGCCGGCCGCCGAGCCGTGGTTGGTGGATCGGTTCGCCGAGCACGACCCGGACCATCCGACCGGGGTCGGCGCCCGGGTCGTCGCGGTCCTCGGCGGTCGGGGCGGCGCCGGTGCGAGCGTGCTCGCCGGTGGTCTCGCGGTGACCGCCGCCCGTGCCCGGCTGCGCACCCTCCTGGTCGACGCCGACCCGCTCGGTGGTGGCCTCGACCTCGTGCTGGGCTGGGAGCAGTTGGAAGGCCTGCGCTGGCCGTCGCTGACCAGCGCTGACGGGCGGGTGGACGCCCCAGCGCTGGTGCAGGCCCTGCCCAGCCGGGGTGATCTCGTGGTGCTCTCGTGGGATCGCGGCGAGATGCTGGCGTTGCCGGCCACGGCGATGGCGGCGACAGTCGACGCGGCCCGGCGTGGGCGGGACTTCGTGGTGATCGACCTGCCCCGACAGCTGGACGACGCGGCCGTGGTGGCGTTGCAAGCCGCCGACCAGGCGTTCGTCGTCGTGCCGGCGGAGTTGCGTGCCACCGCGGCGGCGACCCGGGTGGTGGCCGCTGCCGCCCCGCACTGCGCCGCGCTCTCGGTGGTGGTGCGTGGGCCCGCCCCGGGGCGATTGCGGGCGACCGAGGTGGCACGCGCGCTGGGCCTACCCCTGGCCGGCACGCTCCGCCCCGAGCCGGGGCTCTGCCGCGGGTTGGAACGCGGCGAAGCGCCGGCCGCCGGGGGCAAGGGCCCACTGGCCGCGCTCTGCCAACGGATCGTCACCGACCTCACCGGCGTGCCGGCTACGGGTGCGGCATGAGCGCCGAGCCCGAGGACGGCACGCTCGCCGCCCGCGTGCGGCAGCGGATCGCCGCCGCCACCACGCCAGTCACCGCCGCGGCGATCGTCTCCGCGGTACGGGCCGAGCCCAGCGCCGCGGTGCTCGGTGACACCGCCATGCTGCGGATCGCCGACCGGGTCCGTGACGACCTCGTCGGCGCCGGGCCGTTGGCGCCGCTGCTCGCCGACCCGGAGGTCACCGACGTGCTCGTCAACGGCGTGCGGGTCTGGGTCGACCGTGGATCGGGGCTGCACCAGGTTGCCGTGCCGGTGGGCTCGGTGGAGGACGTCCGCCGGCTGGCGCAGCGGTTGATCGCCAGCGCTGGGCGGCGGCTCGACGACGGCTCCCCGTACGCGGATGCCCGGCTTCCCGACGGCACTCGACTGCACGCCGTGCTGCCGCCGGTGGCGACCGAAGGTCCCTACCTGTCCCTGCGGACCTTCCGACACCGGCCGTTCACCCTCGACGAGTTGGTGCGTCAGGGGACGGTGCCGCGACCGCTCGCGCCCCTGCTCGCCGCCGTCGTGGCGGCCCGACTGGCGTATCTGGTGACCGGGGGCACCGGTTCGGGCAAGACGACCCTGCTCAACACGTTGCTGGGGATGGTGCCGGCCACCGAACGGATCGTGCTGGTGGAGGACGCCGCCGAGCTGCGCCCGGGGCATCCGCACGTGGTGGGGCTTCAGGCGCGTACCGCAAATGTCGAGGGCACCGGCGTGGTCAGTCTGGCGGACCTGGTCCGACAGGCGTTGCGGATGCGTCCGGACCGGCTGGTGGTGGGGGAGTGCCGGGGCGGTGAGGTGGTCGATCTGCTTGCCGCGCTCAACACCGGCCACGACGGGGGTGCCGGCACGCTGCACGCCAACACCCCGTCGGACGTGCCGGCCCGGTTGGAGGCGCTGGGCATGTTGGGTGGGTTGCCGCGCGCCGCGCTGCATGCCCAGGTGGCCGCCGCATTGCAGGTGTTGTTCCAGGTACGCCGTGGAGACCGGGGTCGCGTCCTGGAGTCGGTCTGCCTGCTGCTGCCCGAGGGGCCCGAACGGCTCGTGACAGTGGTGCCCGCCTGGGTGCGCGGCAGCGGGCTCGGGCTTGCCGCCCGTGCCCTCGGGGCGCTGCTGCGGGAGCGGGGGGTGGCGGTGCCGCCCATCCTCAGTGAGCCGTGGCCCGGATCGGCGGGCCCGGCGTGACCGGCGCGACGGTGCTGGTCGCGGCGCTGCTCCTGTTCGCCGCTGCCCTGGTGGCGTGGCCTGTGCAGAGCCTCAGGGCCCGTCGACGTCGCGTGCTGGCACCGGGGCGGAGGCGCGGCCAGGTCGATCCGGACGACGCCCTGGTGCAGTGGATCAGGGAACTCGGTCGTACGCCGAACGGGCCCGTCGACGAGACCGGCGTTCTCCCGCCTTCGGGTCATCCGGCCGGCATCACGGATGAGCTGGGCGCCACTGCGGCTTCGAGTGGGCGGCGGACGGCACTCGGCTGGCCCAGCCGGGATGTCACCCGCAGCCCGAGGTGGCCGGGTACGGCGGGTGGCTTCACGCGTCCGCAGGGCCCGACCCGCCCGCCCATGCGTCGGGATCCCCGCCGCCCGGCCGGCGCGGCACAGTCGGAGGAGGCCACCGCCATGCCCGATGCGGAACGACACCCGGCCGCGTCGGCGGCCACCATCATGCGCGGCACCAGCGGTGTGGGCGCGAACGACACCCGCGCCCGAGCGGCCGCCGACGGGCACGGTGACCTGGCGACCGACTGTCAGGGTGACGCGTCCGGTGTGGCGGTGGCCGACGGGTGGGCGGTAGCCGATTACCCGGACCAACCAAGCGTCGGCCGGGCCGACGCAACCCCGGGTGCACCGCGGCCGGCGGTGCGCATCACGCGGGCGACGACGCCCCGGGTGCTGCCACTGGTCGGTCTGCTCGGCGGCGGTGTAGGTGCCGTGCTCGCCGGTCCGGTGGCTGCGGTGGCGATGGCGGGGTACGGCACGCTTGCCGTGCGCGGCGTGCTGCGTTGGCGGGTGAACCGGAGCGCCGAGCGGGACCGACGACGTGGGCTGGACCAGCTCTGTGGCCTCGCGGCCGACCTGCGCGCGGGCCTGCCCGTTCCACACGCGATCGAGGTCGCGGCCGTCGACGGTGACGGCGCGAACCGGCTACGTCAGCTGACCTCGGCGGCGGTGCGGTTGGCCGACCGGACCGGCGCGCCGCTGGCGGAGCTGGTCGAGCGGATCGAGGCGGACGCTCGGGCGACCGACCGCGGTTTCGCCGCGGCGGCGGCGCAGGCGGCCGGCGCCCGGGCCACGGCCTGGCTCCTGGCGGCGCTGCCGATCGGCGGGATCGGGCTCGGGTACGGCATCGGCGTCGACCCCATGTCGGTGCTCCTGCACCACACGGTCGGCGGTGCCTGCGCGATTGCTGCGGTCGCCCTTCAGGTCGTGGGCCTGCTCTGGGCAGAACGGCTGGGCGCGACACCGGGCCGGCCCGGATGAGCGCCCGGCGACCCGGCGGGCAGACCAACCCGGCGCTCCAGCCCGGCTCACCAAGCCGGCTCAACTCACCAGGCCAGCCC
>NZ_JBEZGM010000047.1:5285-30712 GCF_040649995.1 Micromonospora sp. NPDC048835
CCAGCTCACCAGGCCAGCCCAGCTCACCAGGCCAGCCCAGCTCACCAGGCCAGCCCAGCTCACCAGGCCAGCCCAGCTCACCAGGCCAGCCCAGCTCACCAGGCCAGCCCAGCCCGACCAGGTGGCGGCCGGACGTGATCCGGCTTGTGGCGGTGCTGGGTGGGCTCGCCGTGGCCATCGTCGTCGAGGGCTGGCTCGGGCTGCTCGGTGCTCTTCCAACCGCGTTCCTGCTCGATGTCCTGCTGCGGCGGATCGAGCCGCCGGCCACGCGCAGACGGCGGCAGTGGGAGGCCGCCGACCTGCCCCTCGCCGCAGACCTCCTGGCGGCGTCGATGCGGGCCGGTGCCCCGGTGGATCGCTCGGTGTTGGCCGTCGCCGAGGCCCTGGACGGGCCGCTCGCCGGTCGCCTGGCCCGGGTCGGTCGCACGCTGCTGCTCGGTGGTGGCCCAGCGGAGGCATGGTCCGGGTTGGACGGGGTGCCGGGCGCCGAGCGTCTGACCGCAGCGGCGTTGCGCTCGGCCAACAGCGGTGCCGCCCTCGCCGGCGCACTGACCCGGCTCGCCGACGACCTGCGCGCCGACCGGGCCACCGCTGCTGAGGCATCGGCCCGCCGGGCGGGTGTGCTCATCGTTCTGCCGCTGGGGCTCTGCTTCCTGCCGGCGTTCATTCTCGCCGGCCTCGTGCCGGTGATCGTCGCCGTTCTCGGCGACGTGCTCTGACCCATCGAGAAGGGAAACAGCAATGCGCAAACTCATCGCACGCCTGCGCGGCGATGCCGGAATGAACACGGCCGAGTACGCAGTGGGCACGCTCGCCGCAGTCGCCTTCGCCGGCATCCTGTTGAAGGTCCTGACCTCCGGCAACGTCCAGTCGGCCCTGACCGCCGTCATCGACCGGGCACTGAAGTGATCGGGCGCCGGCAGGCCGACCGCGCCCCGAGGCCTGCGGTCGCCGGAGGTACGTTCGTCGGCAGCCGCAGCCCCGTCGGCGGGATCTACGGCGGCGAGCAGACATCCCTCCGGGCCCCCGGTGCGGAGGAGGAATCCCGCGTCAGCGCAGACCGGGGGTCCTTCACCGCCGAATTGGCGGCCGGCCTGCCGGCGCTGCTTCTCCTTCTGCTCGCCGGCCTGACCGCGGTCAACGCCGTCAGCACCAGGGCGAGTTGCCTGCACGCGGCCCGGGAGGTGGCGCTGGCCGCCGCCCGAGACGACGCGGACGACAGTGCCGGCGGGAGTGCGGCACCGCCGGGTGCGGACGTGTCGGTGTCGATCAGTGGAGGCCGGGTACAGGCGACGGTACGGGCACCCGTGCGTACGTTGGGCGGCCGACTACCGCGAATCACAGTGGTCGCCACCGCCGTCGCGGCACTCGAACCTCACGCCGGGGAGGGACTGCCGTGACACCGGGACCTGAGACCCGCGACGTGTCGGTGCTCGCCAACAGCGGCATCGGGAAGGCCGGCAACGACGGCACCGGGGATGCCGATCACGCCCGGTCGCTCGGCAAAGACGGCATCCGGGAGGCCGACGACGCCAGTTCGCCCCGCAACGGCGACGGGCCTGATGCCGCCTACCCCGGCGGTCGCCGGCAGGAGACTGATCGGGGTGGGGCGACCGTCATCCTGCTGGCAGTGGGGTTGGTGTTCGTGCTTGTGGGGACGTTCGGCGCTGCTGTCGCCGGGGCTGCGATGGCGGCTCAGCGGGCGGCGGTGGCCGCCGATCTGGGGGCGCTGGCCGGTGCCGTCAAGGCGCTCGACGGTGAGGTGGCGGCCTGCGCGTTCGCCGGGGACATCGTCGTCCGCAACGGTGCGCGGCTGATCGGTTGCCGTCTCGACGGGCTGGACCTGCTCGTGACCGTCGAGGTGACTGTCTCGCCGCTGCCCGGTCTGACCCGGGCCGCCGCGTCGACAGCCCGCGCCGGGCCGGTGCGTGGCTGAGTGGTCGGCCCGGTGGGCGCTACGAAGCAGCGAGAGCCTCGGCGATCATCCGGTGCCCCTGGGCCTCGAATGCCTCGTCGCCCACTCGGTAGGCCCAGCCTGCGGTGCCGACAGCCTCGCGGACTCGGGTGCGGTGCCAGGCCGACGTCTGGCGCGGGTCGGCCCCGTAGCCGTCGAGGAACGCGCTCTCAAGCCGAGAGTCGCGGCGGAAGTCCAGCGCCGACATCCGGGTGAAGTCCGTGTAGGCGGGCCGCATCGACGCGCGACCGAAATCGATGATGCTGACGGTGCCGTTGTGGACGAGCCAGTTGCGGGGCTGCCAGTCCCCGTGGGTCGGCACGAGCAGCGCCGCCGGGGTGGGCCAACTGGTTATCTCGGCGCGCAGCCGGTCCACCGTGCGCGACGCGATGCGGTGCGCTCCGCTGAGCCAGGTGAGCGACTTCGCGTTCTCCCGCCTCTCGTAGTCATCGTCCGTGACGCCGGTCTGCGCGTGGAGCAGTGCCAGGAGTTCGCCGGCCTGCCGGTAGGTCACGGGAGCGTCGGCGTGGTGGCTGCCGAGCACCAGCTCACCCGGCAGGTATCTCGTGACCAGAAGTTTCGCGGCAGCGTCGCCATGCGCCAAGATTGGCGCCCGGCCCAGCCTGGTCCACGGGCTCAGCCAGTTGAGGTGGGCGTTGAGTTCGCGTTCGACATGGTGGTCGTCGTCGCCGCCGGCTTTGACGATGAACCGTGCTCCGGCGAACGTCATCTCCAGCACCGTCGTCTGCACCAGACCCCAGCTGTGGTCCCGCTCGACCTCGGCGCCGGGGAGCCATCGATTCAACAGGCCCAGCTGCCGTGCGGAAAGGTTGGCGAGTCCAGAGGCCATGGCCGGAATCCTAGGAGAGGGCGGGCCGGGTCGGGCCGACCTCAGCCGCCCCTCGACCCCGTGCCGAGCGGCGCGGGAAGCCTGCGGCGGGGCGCTGGCGGCAGGAGATCCACGCCGGGGCGCGGCGAGCCTGTCTGGCGGGGCGGTAGCGGCAGGAACCCACGCCGGGGCGCGGCGAGCCTGTCTGGCGGGGCGGTAGCGGCAGGAACCCACGCCGGGGCGCGGGGAGCCTGCTTGGCGGGGCGGTAGCGGCAGGAACACGCCCGGCGTGGGCAGCCTGCTGGCCGGAGCACGGGCAGCAGGCTGCCACGCCCCGGCCGGCGGCCACGGGGGTGAAGCCGGGTGCGTCAGCGGGCCTGGAGCGCGTCGAGGGCGACGGCCATCGCGATGACCAGGCGGCGGTCGATCTGCGGGTTCTGCACCTCGACGATGTACTTGTCGCGCAGGCCCCACTTCTTGACCACGGTGAAGACCGGCTGGCCGCCCGCGGTGAAGTCGAAGTGGTACGGCAACCAGGACAGCGAGTCGACGAATCGACGCAGCAGTGCCACCGGCATGCTCCGCTCCTGGCCCGTCACCTGCGGCAGGCCGGCCTGCTCGACGTGCCAGGTGGAGCGCAGCAGCGACTGGGCGAAGTCCTTGCGGAACAGGCCGATCGGGTTGCCGGCGGCGTCGGTGACGTCGTACGTGGCGCCGAGGTCGATGCGCTGGCGAGCTTTGAAGCCGAGCAAGGGCTGCTGCTTCGAGTCGTCTGTGTAGATGGTCACCTGCTCCTTGAAGGCGAGTCGCTTCTGCTGCGCGAACGCCAGCAGCTCACCCTCGGTGCCGTCCGGGGACACCGCCCGGACCTCGTACTGGTTGACCATCATGCGCAGTCGCTGGCGGATGTGGAACTGGTGCTGGCCCTGCAAGTTGTCGAGCTGCATGTGAACTCCTCCGGGGTTGGTGCGCCGGAGTCTCGCACAGCGCGACAAACGTCGCGCCCCCTGCTGTCCAGGACTGGTGGTGCTGGGTAGTCGTCGGGCCCGTCTGACGACTACCCAGCGCGGAGTGATCACTGGTGCCCTTGCAGGGATCACTCCGGGAGACGTCAGCGACTGTCGACGGAGGTGGCGGCTCGCAGGGCCCAGGTGTTGAGCACCTGGTGGATGCCGCGCAGTCGCTCGTTGATCTGTTCCAGCCGTTCCGCCTGGGCCAGGGCGGCCAGTGCCGACCCCAGCGCGATCTGCTGGTCGAGGGTGAGATTGTCCTGGTCGATGGTGTAGAGCAGGTCGACGGTTTCGGCGATCGTGTCGGCCACGGCTTCTCCTCGGGCACGGGGGGCGGTCGGCAACATGGGCATCGATGGAAGCGCTCCCATGTCATTGTGCCCCGTGCCGTGCCGGTTCATGCAAGCCGCTCAGTCCGGCAGGTTCGTCAGCACCACGTCGAGCACCCGGATGGCGTCCGGCTTCGACAGCGGGTTGTTGCCGTTGCCGCACTTCGGTGACTGCACGCAGGACGGGCAGCCGGTCTCGCAGCCGCACTCCGCGATCGCGTCCCGGGTGGCCCGCAGCCAGGCCGCCGCCGTTCCGTACGCCCGTTCGGCGAAACCGGCCCCACCCGGATGCCCGTCGTACACGAAGACCGTCGGCGCCTCGGTGTCCGGGTGCAGCGCGGTGGACAGGCCACCGATGTCCCATCGGTCGCAGGTGGCCATCAGCGGCAGCAGGCCGATCGCGGCGTGTTCGGCCGCGTGTAGCGCACCCGGCACGTCGGCCGACTGGACCCCGGCGAGAGTCAACGACTGCGGTGACAGGGTGAACCAGACCGCCACCGTCCGCAGCTCCCGGGTGGGCAGGTCGAGCGGCCGGGTGTCGATCACCTCGCCGGTGGCGATCCGCCGGCGCTGGTACGACACCACCTGGCTTGTCACATCCACCTCACCGAGGAACATGCCGACCGGCCCGGCGTCCACGTAGGAGCGCACCGAGACCACGGAGAGGTCGGTGACGTCGCGGGCGTGGGTGGACCAGTCCGGCTCCTCGGTGTGCACCAGCGCGCACCCGTCGGCGAGGTCGAGTTGGTCGACCACGTACGAGACGCCCTGGTGCAGGTAGACCGCGCCGGGGTGCAGCAGGAAGTGTGCGGAGCCGCCGTCGACAGTGCCGAGCAGCCGACCAGTCGACGCCTCCACCACGGCGACCGGGGCGCCGCCCTCGCCGCGCAGGTCCACCTCGGGCCGCTCCCGGTGCCGCCAGTACCAACCCGTCGGCCGTTGGCGCAGCGCACCCGCCGCGACCAACTCGTCGATCGCCTCCTTCGCGCCTTCGCCGAAGAGCGCCAGGTCGGCAGGCGTGAGCGGTGCCTCCACGGCCGCGCAGGCGAGCTGCGGTGCCAGCACATACGGGTTGGCCGGGTCGAGCACTGTCGCCTCCACCGGCGCACCGAAGATCGCCTCCGGGTGGTGCACCAGATAGGTGTCCAGCGGGTCGTCCCGGGCCACGAGCACCGCGAGAGCCTCCTGCCCGGAACGCCCGGCGCGGCCCGCCTGCTGCCACAGCGACGCCCGGGTGCCCGGGTAGCCGCAGATCAGCACCGCGTCGAGCCCCACCAAATCCACGCCCAGTTCCAGCGCGTTCGTCGAGGCCAGGCCGAGCAGGTCACCGTGCAGCAGGGCCCGCTCCAGTTCGCGCCGCTCTTCCCGCAGGTAGCCGCCCCGGTAGGCGGCCACCCGGTCGCCGAGCCCCGGCACCGCGTCGTCGAGCGCTCGGCGGGCGTTCGCGGCCACGACCTCGGCACCCTTGCGGGAGCGGACGAACGCGAGGGTGCGTACCCCCTCGGCGACCGTGTCGGCGAGCAGGTCCGCGGTCTCGCGCAGCGCCGACCGGCGGACCTGCCGGAGGTCGTCGTGGTCGCCGCTGCCCTGGGCGGGCACCGAGAACGGGTCGGGAGGGGTGGTGCCCGAGTCGGGTGGCAGCAGCGGCGGCTCCCAGAGTGCGAAGGTCACCCCGCCGCGCGGCGACGCGTCCTCGGTGACCGCCGTCACCGGCAGGCCGGTCAGTCGTCCGGCCGCGGTGGCCGGGTCGCCGGAGGTCGCGGAGGCGAGCACGAACACCGGGGTGGCCCCGAACCTGGCGCACTGCCGGCGCAGTCGACGCAGCACGTGCGCCACGTGCGAGCCGAACACCCCCCGGTAGGTGTGGCACTCGTCGATCACCACGTACGCGAGTCGGCGCAGGAAGCCGGACCACTGGGCATGCCCGGGCAGGATGCCGTGGTGCAGCATGTCGGGGTTGGTCAGCACGAACCGGGAGTGCCGGCGGATCCACTCCCGCTCGGCGCGCGGAGTGTCCCCGTCGTAGCAGGCGGGGCGTACCCCCTCCAGTTCCAGCGCGGCGACGGCGCGCAACTGGTCGGCGGCGAGTGCCTTGGTCGGTGCCAGGTAGAGCACCGTGGCCCGGGGGTCGGCGAGCAGGGTGGCCAGGGCCGGCAGCTGGTACGCGAGTGACTTGCCGGACGCGGTGCCGGTGGCGACGATCACGTGCTGGCCCTCGTACGCCAGGTTGGCCGCCTCGGCCTGGTGCTGCCAGGGCGCGACCACGCCGCGTCGGGTGAACGCCGCGCGCAACTCCGTCGGTGCCCACGACGGCCACGGCGCGGGCACCCCGGCGCGGGCCGGCACCCGCTCGACGTGGGTGACCGGGTCGGCGGCGCCCCGGGCGCGGAGCCGGCGCAGCAGGTCGGCGGGCGCTGGCCCGGTGCCGGGACCAGCGGATACGGTGGCCGCGGACGACAACTCCAGGTCGTGGCGCGGCGTGCCGCGCGCGGAGCTGAAGTCGTTGGAGGTCACGCCCTGCACTCTCGCACTGGTGTTCGGAGATGAAAAGTCGGACACCGGGGTAAGGGGAAGCCTCCGCTGGCGTCCGCAGACCGCCCCGGCGGTAGTGGTTAGATGCCCACGAGAGTTTACGGCTCTGGCGAGGAGGACCGATGGAGCTGTCACTGGCGACCCGCACCGTGGGCGAGCACACGGTGCTCGAGGTCGGTGGTGAGGTGGACGTCTACACCGCGCCCCGGCTCCGCGAACGACTCCTCGAACTGATCGACGGTGGCGCCCGTCACGTGGTGGTCGACCTCGGTCGGGTGGACTTCCTCGACTCGACAGGCCTGGGCGTGCTGGTCGGCGCGCTCAAGCGGCTCCGCTCGGCCGGTGGTTCGTTCGCCCTGGTCTGCGACAAGGAACCGCTGCTCAAGATCTTCCGGATCACCGCGCTGGACCAGGTGTTCCCGCTGCACCCGACGGTCGACGCGGCGATCAGCGCCGACTCGGCGGGCGCCGGCGCGTGATGGCGACAGTCAAGCTCTCGTTCTCGCCCGCCCCGGTGCACGTGCGCACCGCCCGGCTGGTCGGCGTCGCCGTGGCCCGCCGGGCCGGGGTCCGGGAGGACCTGCTGGACGAGGTGCGCCTGGCCATCGGTGAGGCGTGCACGCGCGCGGTGGCCCTGCACCGGCAGTACGGTCTGGCCGACCCGGTGCTCGTGGAGATGTCCGACGGTGGCTCGTACGCCGTGCGGGTGGTGGACCGGGCGCCGATCGAGGCGGGCATCGGTCTGACCGCCCTTCCGCCGGACGAGCTGGCGAACGAGGCGCTCACCGATGAGGCGCTGACCACCGGCGTCGGCTTCGCGTTGCTCGCCGGTTTCGTCGAGGACCTACAGGTGCGACCGGTCGACGAGGGCATCGGCACCGAGGTGCGGATGGTGTGGCCGGTCGGCCGCTGACCACTTCGGCTGCGTAGGCCGCGTCCCCTGTCGGGGATGCGGCCTTCTTTGCATGGATCGGGCCCTATATCAGATTTCGTTTCATAACACAGCGACGAAGATCATCGCGACACGGTGCCACCTTGGTGTGACCTCCAACACTGCGGAGGGCTACAGTACCCGGGTTGTCAGCAAGTGACCTATCCCGCAGCCAGCGGGTATGGGTGTTCATCGCTGGTCCGCTGGTGGGTTGGCGCGCGCTTGCGAGTCCGCATCCAGGCGTCGGTCAGTGCGTCTCCACTCACCGGCGCGATTGTTCGGTAACAGGAGGACACAGATGTCCGGGACCTTGGCCGCCGACGGCGGCGGGCTTTCCCTTACCGGAAGCAATGTCACCTACGTCGTCATCGCTGCGGTTGTCGCGCTGGTGGCACTTGGTTTCGCTGCCGCCCTGACGAAAACGGTGCTGGCCGCTGGTAAGGGCACCGAGAAAATGCAGGAGATCTCGGGGGCCGTCCAGGAGGGCGCCTCGGCCTACCTGCTCCGACAGTTCCGCACCCTGGCGATCTTCGTGGTCATCGCCGTCGTGCTGCTCTTCCTGCTTCCGGTGCACGACACCGACGGCAGTGAGCTCGCGGTGAAGCTCGGCCGGTCACTCTTCTTCGTGGTGGGTGCCCTCTTCAGCGCGTTCATCGGCGGCGCCGGCATGTGGCTGGCCACCAGAGCCAACCTGCGGGTGGCCGCCGCCGCGAGGGAGCGGGCAGGCGGCCGCGAGGCGGCCATGAAGATCGCGTTCCGGACCGGTGGTGTCGTCGGCTTCTTCACCGTCGGCCTCGGCCTCTTCGGTGCCGCGCTCGTCGTTCTGCTCTACCGGGGTGACGCGCCGACGGTGTTGGAGGGCTTCGGCTTCGGCGCCGCGCTGCTCGCGATGTTCATGCGGGTCGGTGGCGGCATCTTCACCAAGGCCGCCGACGTCGGCGCCGACCTGGTCGGCAAGGTCGAGCAGGGCATCCCCGAGGACGACCCGCGCAACGCCGCCACCATCGCCGACAACGTGGGCGACAACGTCGGTGACTGCGCCGGCATGGCCGCCGACCTGTTCGAGTCGTACGCGGTCACGCTCGTCGCCGCGCTGATCCTCGGTCGCGCCGCCTTCGGCGAGGAGGGCCTGGTCTTCCCGCTGATCATCTCCACCATCGGCGTGCTGATCGCGATCGTCGGCGTCTTCATCACCCGGTTGCGCGCGTCCGACCGCAACGCCCTGACCGCGATCAACCGGGCGTTCTACCTCTCGGCGGTGCTCTCCGCGGTGCTGGTGGCTGTCGCCGCCTTCGCATACCTCCCGGCGACGTTCGGCGAGTTCGACAGCGGGCTCACCGACGCGCCCGGCAACCCCCGGCTGGTCGCCATCGGCGCGGTCGTGATCGGCATCGTGCTGGCCGCCGCGATCCAGGCGCTGACCGGCTACTTCACCGAGACCAACCGGCGGCCGGTGCAGGACATCGGCAAGAGTTCGCAGACCGGTGCGGCCACCGTGATCCTGGCCGGCATCAGCATCGGCCTGGAGTCGGCGGTCTACTCCGCGCTGCTGATCGGCGCCGGCGTCTTCGGGGCGTTCCTGCTCGGCGGCAGCTCCATCACGCTGTCGTTGTTCGCGGTGGCGCTGGCCGGCACCGGCCTGCTCACCACTGTCGGCGTGATCGTCGCGATGGACACCTTCGGGCCGATCTCCGACAACGCCCAGGGCATCGCCGAGATGTCCGGTGACCTCGACGAGCACGGCGCGCGCACGCTCACCGAGCTGGACGCCGTCGGCAACACCACCAAGGCGATCACCAAGGGCATCGCGATCGCCACGGCGGTGCTCGCGGCGACCGCGCTGTTCGGCTCCTACACCGACTCGCTCCGCAGCGCGTACGCGACGGCTGGTGTGGGCGACGTCGGTACGGAGATCCTCAACTCGCTGAACGTGGCGAACCCGCGCAACCTGGTCGGCCTGATCATCGGTGCGGCGGTGGTCTTCCTCTTCTCCGGCCTGGCCATCAACGCGGTGTCCCGCTCGGCCGGCGCCGTGGTGATGGAGGTCCGCCGGCAGTTCCGTGAGCTGCCCGGCATCATGGACGGCACCCAGCGCCCGGAGTACGGCAAGGTCGTCGACATCTGCACCCGGGACGCGCAGCGCGAGCTGATGACCCCCGGCCTGCTCGCCATCCTGGCGCCGATCGCCGTCGGCTTCGGCCTCGGGCCGGGCGCGCTCGCGGCGTACCTGGCCGGTGCGATCGGTGCCGGCACCCTGATGGCGGTGTTCCTGTCCAACTCCGGTGGGGCCTGGGACAACGCCAAGAAGCTGGTCGAGGACGGCGCGTACGGCGGCAAGGGCTCCGAGTCGCACGCCGCCACGGTCATCGGCGACACCGTCGGCGACCCGTTCAAGGACACCGCCGGCCCGGCGATCAACCCGCTGATCAAGGTGATGAACCTGGTCTCGCTGCTGATCGCGCCCGCCGTGGTGGCCTGGAGCGTCGGCGACGACCGCAACGTCGGCCTGCGGGTCGGCATCGCGCTCGTCGCGACGCTGATCATCGTGGCGTCGGTGCTGTTCAGCAAGCGCAAGGGCATCGCGATGTCCGACTCGGACGTCGACGGCAACACCGGCGCGGGCAGCACCGACCACCGCCCGGAGACGGTCAACGCCTGATCCACGAACGGCCCGGGGTCCCCGGTCGACGCGCTACGTCGACCGGGGACCCCGGCCGTCCGGCCCGGTGCCACACCTGGCCAAAGGCCGTACGCTGCAACGCATGCGTACGTGCCGGGCGTCTGCCGCCGGAAAGCTCACGGTGGTCCTGGCCACGATCGTCGTCCTGGCCGGCTGCGGCGGGGGCCCGAGCCCGCGGGCCTGGGCGGCCTCGGTCTGCGGCGCGCTCACCCCGTGGCGTTCCGAGATCAACAAGCTGACCAGCAGCACGGACGAGCAGATGACCGCGCAGACCACGCCGGCGCAGGCCAAGGAGAACCTGGTGCGGCTCTTCGACGGCGCGGAGAAGGCCAGCGAGACCGCGCGCCGGAAGGTGGAGCAGGCCGGCATCCCGGAGACCGACAACGGCGAGGCCATCTCCGCTGGTTTCCGCACCTCACTCGGGAAGATGCGGGACGCGTACGGTCGCGCCCGGGACACCATCGACGGCCTGGGCACCGGCGAGCCCACCACCTTCTACGACGGTGTCCGGGCCGCCGTGGACACCCTGAACAAGGATTACGACGCCGGCGCGCTGGACACCAGCAAGCTCAACTCCGAGGAGTTGAAACAGGCATTCGACGAGGTGCCGGAGTGTCGCTGACCGGGCTCGGTGACACCGGGGAGGCGCAGCCGCCCCCGGCGCTGTTCCCCGCGCCCGAGGCCGACACGCCCACTCCCGGGCGACGCCGCGGCGGCGAGCCGCAGAACGGCTCCCCCCGCAACGGCCCGACCCAGCGTGCCGACGCAGGCCAGCGTGCCGAGGTGGGTCGGCGTGCCGAGGCGGGCCGGCAACTTGTCTTCTTCGGCGCGGACGCGGCCGAACCGAGCGTCGCCGACCTGGCCGGCCTGCTCGCCGGGCCGGGTGAGGTCGTTCGGATGGGCGGCACCGCCCGCCTCTCGGTGCAGGTCGACGCCGCCTGGCGGGTGCACGTGCTCGTCGCCGAACTGGCGTCACGCGGGCTCGCGGCGAGTTGGGAGCCGACCGGGGACGAGCGACACGCCGTTCGTACGTCGTACACCCGGGTCTTGAAGCCGCTCGCGGCCGCCTGGCTGCACGGGTCGACGAAACGCCCGCCGGCCGCCTTCCATCTGACCGGTCGGCGGCTGCGGTTGTGGCTCGCCGCCGCCGGGACGCCGGAGCCTCCCGACTGCTTCCTGCTTGCGCTGGGGGCCGACGACCAGGAGTGCTGGGAGCCGATAGGCGTCGCGCTCGCCGCAGCCGGACTGGCCGGGACGCTGCTCGGCCCGGGCGACGGCGGTCCCGCGTACCGGATAACCGGCCGCCGTCGGCTGGCCCGCCTCGCCGAGCTGGTCGGGGGACCGCCGCGCGCCACGCCAGCCGACGCCTGGCCGATCTGACCCCACCCCCAGGCGTCGATCATGGAGTTGTGCTGGGGGACGTACTGCTCGATCGGGGACAGAACGCCCACCACACGTCCATGATCGATGCGGCCGGGCGGCGGCCCGGGGTCGGGCGGCCGGGTGTCCGGTGCCGGACAGCGGCCCGGTCGATCCAGGCGGAAAACGGGCGGGTCGCGCCTCGGCCGTGGGTCCGCCATCGTCACAGTGACCCGCTTCGAGCCCTACCCACGGTGTACGGTGGCGCCGTCCGGCAGTGCCGAAGCGGTTTGTGGCCCGCGAAACCCGAAACGCGGGCGGCGCGTTACGTTGGACATCCGGACCGCCGGTGCGGCGGTGGGGTCGAAAGCGGTCGCTGTCCGGGCGCCGGCAGGCCACGAGCAGGAGTGAGGTCGGGGAGAGACGTGCCGAGCAACGCTGGAACCACCCGTCTGGTCATCGTCGAGTCACCGGCGAAGGCCAAGACGATCTCGGGCTACCTCGGCCCGGGGTACGTCGTGGAGGCCAGCTTCGGTCACGTCCGCGACCTGCCGCGCAACGCCGCCGACGTGCCGGCCAAGTACAAGGGCGAGTCCTGGGCCCGCCTCGGAGTGGACGTCGACAACGGCTTCCACGCCCTCTACGTCGTCTCCGCCGACCGTAAGCAGCAGATCAGCAAGCTGGTGAAGCTGGCCAAGGAGGTCGACGAGATCTTCCTGGCGACGGATGAGGACCGCGAGGGCGAGGCCATCGCCTGGCACCTGGTCGAGACGCTCAAGCCCAAGGTGCCGGTCAAGCGAATGGTCTTCCACGAGATCACCAAGCCGGCGATCCAGGCGGCGGTGGCAAACCCCCGGGAGATCGACCGCGATCTGGTCGACGCCCAGGAGGCACGCCGTATCCTCGACCGCCTCTACGGCTACGAGGTCTCCCCGGTGCTGTGGAAGAAGGTCATGCCGAAGCTCTCGGCAGGCCGGGTGCAGTCCGTGGCGACCCGCATCGTGGTCGAGCGGGAGCGGCAGCGGATGGCGTTCCGCACCGCCGAGTACTGGGACATCCTGGCCACCCTCGCGGTGGCCAACGCCGGTGAGGGCCCACGGGCGTTCAACGCCACCCTGATCGCCCTCAACGGTGACCGCATCGCCACCGGTAAGGACTTCGAGCCGACCACCGGTCGCGTCCGGGCCGGCGCCGGCGTCGTGCACCTCGACGAGAGCGGCGCGCGGGGTCTCGCGGCCCGGCTGGACGGGCGGCCGTTCACCGTCACCCGGGTCGAGGAGAAGCCCTACCGTCGTCGCCCGTACGCGCCGTTCATCACCTCGACGCTCCAGCAGGAGGCGGCCCGCAAGCTGCGCCTCTCCTCGCAGCAGACGATGCGCACCGCGCAGCGCCTGTACGAGAACGGCTACATCACCTACATGCGTACCGACTCGGTCAACCTGTCGGAGACCGCCATCTCGGCGGCCCGCCGACAGATCGTCGAGTTGTACGGCGAGCGCAGCGTCCCGCCGGAGCCGCGCCGCTACACCGGCAAGGTGAAGAACGCGCAGGAGGCACACGAGGCGATCCGCCCTGCGGGGGACAACTTCCGCACCCCGGGCGAGGTCGCCAAGGAGCTGTCCGCCGAGGAGTTCAAGCTCTACGAGCTGATCTGGCGGCGCACCATCGCCTCGCAGATGACCGACGCGGTCGGCTCCAGCGTGTCGGTGCGTATCCGGGCGGTCTCCACCTCCCAGGAGGAAGCCGACTTCGGCGCGACCGGCAAGACCATCACCGACCCGGGCTTCCTGCGCGCGTACGTCGAGTCCAGCGACGACGAGAACGCCGAGGCCGAGGACGCCGAGCGTCGGCTCCCCACCCTGGTCAAGGACCAGCCGCTGACCGCCGACGAGCTGGCCGCGCAGGGTCACCACACCCAGCCGCCGTCGCGCTACACGGAGGCGTCGCTGGTCAAGGCCCTGGAAGAGCTGGGCATCGGCCGCCCGTCCACCTACGCGTCGATCATGCAGACGATCCAGGACCGGGGGTACGTCACCAAGCGCGGCCAGGCGATGATCCCGACGTTCCTGGCCTTCGCGGTGATCGGGCTGATGGAGCGGCACTACCCCCGCCTGATCGACTACGACTTCACGGCCAGCATGGAGAACGAGCTGGACGAGATCGCCGGTGGTGACCACGCGGCCGTCGACTTCCTCACCGCGTTCTACTTCGGCAGCTCCAACGGCGCCGGCGACCAGGACATCGCCCGTTCCGGCGGGCTCAAGAAGCTGGTCACCGAGAACCTCAGCGACATCGACGCCCGCAGCGTCAACTCGATCCCGCTCTTCACCGACGACGACGGTCGCGAGGTCGTCGTCCGGGTCGGCCGTTACGGGCCGTACCTCCAGCGCGCGGTGCCGGACGAGGGCGCGGCCGCACCGGCTGCGGCTTCGGGCGAGGGCGAGGAGGCCGGCACCCAGGGTGACCGGGCTCCGATCCCCGAGGGCCTGGCTCCGGACGAGCTGACCCCGGAGAAGGTGCACGAGCTGTTCCTCGGTGGCAGCGGCGAGCGCAAGCTCGGCGACGACCCCGCCACCGGCGAGCCGATCGTGCTCAAGTCCGGCCGGTTCGGCCCGTACGTGTCCAGCGGCGAGCGCAAGTCGTCGCTGCTGCGGACGCAGACCCCGGAGTCGCTGAGCCTCGAGGAGGCGCTGAAGCTGCTCAGCCTTCCCCGGTTGATCGGTGTCGCGCCGGACGGCGTGGAGGTCTTCGCGAACAACGGTCGCTACGGCCCGTACGTCAAGCGGGGCGAGGAGTTCCGTTCGCTCGAGTCCGAGGACCAGATGTTCACGGTCGGTCTGGACGAGGCGCTGGCGCTGCTGGCCGCCCCGAAGACCCGTGGACGGCGCGCTGCGGCCCCGCCGCTGCGCGAGATGGGCGTGGACCCGGCGACCGAAAAGCCGTTGGTGATCAAGGACGGCCGGTTCGGCCCGTACGTCACGGACGGCGAGTTCAACGCGTCGCTGCGGCGCGGGCAGACGCCGGAGGCGTTGAGCATCGAGGAAGCGTCCGAGATGCTTGCCGAGAAGCGGGCGAAGGGGCCGGCGCCGCGGAAGAAGGCGGCGGCGAAGAAGGCGCCCGCGAAGAAGGCCACGGCCACCAAGAAGACGGCTGCGGCCAGCAAGTCCACGGCCGCGAAGAAGACCACGACGGCCAAGGCGACGGCCGCGAAGAAGGCTCCGGCGAAGAAGGCCGCCCCGCGTAAGGCCGCCACCAGCACGGAGTAGCTCTGGACGCCGTCCGGTCGGTCAGGCGCCGAGGACGTGGGTCAGGTGCGGGCTGGTGAAGACGCGGTCGGGGTCGAGGCGGTCGCGGACGGCCTGGAAGTCCGCGAAGCGGGGGTACGCCGTGGCCAGCGAGGCGGCGTCGCGGTAGTGCAGCTTGCCCCAGTGGGGGCGACCGCCCAGCCCGGTGGCCACCTGCTCGAAGGCCCGGAAGTACGGCTCGTACGGCATGCCGACGTACTGGTGCACGGCGATGTAGGCGTTGTCCCGGCCGTAGCCGTGCGACAGCCAGATGTCGTCGGCGGCGGTGAATCGGACCTCCACCGGAAAGAGCACCTTGAACGGTAGGCCGTCCACGATCCGGCGGAGTGCGGCGAGCGCCTCGGGCAGCGCCTCGCGGGGCAGGCCGTACTCCATCTCCACGAAGCGGACCCGGCGCGGGGTGCAGAAGACCCGGTCGGAGCGGCCGGTGTACTGGCGTTCGGTGAGGGCGCGGGCGGAGACCGCGCTGATCCCCGGGGCCAGCGCGGGCACGGCCCGGCCGAGGCGGCAGGCCCCGGCGAAGACCCGGTTGGAGAGGAAGTCGTCGTCCAGCCAGCCACGCCAACGGGGCAGTGGCCGGTCGTTGGCGGGGACCCGGTCGTTGGCCTTGACCTGGACCCGGGACGTGTACGGGAACCAGTAGAACTCGACGTGGTCGTGCCGGCCGACAAGCGCGGGCAGTTCGCCGAGCACGTCGGCCAGCTCGGCCGGGCGTTCGTGGGCGCGCAGCACGAAGGCGTCCACGCAGCGCAGGGTCACCTCGACCAGGACGCCGATCGCGCCGAGCGACACCCGGGCGGCGGCGAGGACGTCGGGGTGCTCGTCGGCGGAGCAGTGCAGCACCTCCCCGGTGCCGGTGACCACTGTGACCGCCTCGACGAAGGTGGAGAGGCACCCGTAGCCGGCGCCGGTGCCGTGGGTGCCGGTGGAGATCGCGCCGGCGACGGTCTGCGCGTCGATGTCGCCGAGGTTTGGCAGCGCGAGGCCGTGTCGGGCGAGCAGTCCGTTGAGCGTGTGCAGGGTCATTCCCGCCGGCACGGTGACCAGGCGGCGTGCGACGTCGACGCTGACCGTGGTGTCCAGGTCGGACAGCTCCATCCGACGGTCGTCGGCGAGCGCGACGGCGGTGAACGAGTGGCCGCTGCCCGTCACCCGGATCCGGGCGCCCTCGGATGCGGCGGATCGGACGGCTTCTGCGACGTCGGCCGGCGAGCCGGGGCGCAGGATCGCGCTGGCGCTGCCACGCTGGTTCCCGGCCCAGTTGGACCAGCCAGCCCTGAGCGGTGCGGTGCGGACCATGCGCGCTCCTCATTCATGAATATGAACTGACTTCATATCAGGAACGTTCTAGCTGGTAAATACCGCAATTGCGATCCGCTCGTTGTACCGGTAGTCACGGACTCGTGACGTGGAGATATGTTCATCCGTCGAAGGGGGGTGGCGCAGAGTGTCCACACCAGCCGCCACGACCGGGCCGCTGCGCCGCGTACCGGTGCAAGGTCGAAGTGTCGCGCGGGTACAGCGCATGTTGGATGCCTGCGCAGAACTCGTCGACGAGGTGGGGTACGAGGGGCTGACCACCACCCTGCTCGCCGAGCGGGCCGAGGTGGCGATCGGGTCGGTCTACCAGTTCTTCCCGGACAAGCGGGCGATCGTGCAGGCGTTGACCCTGCGGACCATGGAGTCCTACCTCCAGCGCCTCGACGAGCGGTTCGCGTCCGACGAGATGACCCACTGGTGGGACGGCGTCGACGCGGGCATCGACGAGTACATCACGATGCACCGGACCGTCCCCGGCTTCCGTACCCTGCACTTCGGCGACGTCGTCGACCTGCACCTGCTCGACGAGCAGCGGGACAACAACGGCGTGATCGCCGACCAGTTGGCCCGGGTGCTCACCGAGCGTTTCGGGCTCACCGACGTGCCCAAGCTGCGCTTCGTGCTGGAGATCGCGGTCGAGGCGGCGGACGCGTTGATCAAGCTCGCGTTCCGCCGGAGGTCCGACGGCGACGAGCGGGTGCTGCTGGAGGCGAAGGCGCTGATCCGGGAGTACCTGCACCGCCAGGTCGACGCCCCGGACGACGGTCAGCCCACCGCCGGCAAACAGGCCGAGGCGGCCCAGCCCGTCTGAGTCGGCGGGGGCGCGGGCCTCGGCTGGTGGTTCGGTCTCACAGGAAGGCCAGCCCCTCACCCCGGTAGGTGGGGACGGTCGCCAGGACCGCGTCCCCCTCGACCAGGTGCAGTTCGTTGACCCGTTCACACAGCTCACCCGCCTTGGCATGCCGGAACCACACCCGGTCGCCGATGCGCAGATCGGCCGCCGCGGCCCCGGACAGCGGGGTCTGCACCTCGCCTGCGCCCTCGGTGCCGACAAGCTTCAGCCCTGCCGGGAGCCACGGCCGCGGCAGTCGACTGTCGGCGGCCGGGCCGGAGGCGATCCAGCCGCCACCGAGCACCGTCGCCAACTCCGGCGTCGGTCGGCGGACCACCGAGCAGGCGAAGAACGCCGCCGGGGTGGGCCGCCAGGCGCGGTACGCGTCGAACAGCGTCGGCCCGTACAGGCCCGATCCCGCGGTGATCTCGGTGACCGCGGGATCGGCGCTTGTCGCGGCCACACTGCCGGTGCCACCGCCGTTGACGAACTCCAGGTCGGCGTGTTCGCGTACCGCGGCGACCGCCGCACCACGGCGGGCCAGCAACTCGCGGTACGACCCGCGCTGGGTCAGCCTGATCGCGCCGGCAAGCAGCGTCTGCCCCGGCGGCGCGTCGCCCAGGCCGGCGATCTGCGCCTCGTACGACATGAGCCCGACCAGCCGGAAGCCGGGCCGCCCGGCGACGGTGGCGGCGAGCGCGCCGGCCGCCCGCGCGCTGTGCACCGGTGAGCGGCGGACGCCGACGTGCACCCGCCCCCGCAGCGGTCGCCAGGAAGCATCAAGATCCAGGCAGAGTCGCAGCTCGGCGCGCTGCCCGGGGGCCGCGACGGCGTCGATGAAGTCGAGTTGGCCGGCGCTGTCGATCATCAGGGTGATCGCGGCGGCGAGCGTCGGGTCGGCGCCCAGCTCGGCGAGGGCGGCCCGGTCGGCGCTCGGGTAGGCGACAAGCACGTCGTCGCTGACGCCGGCGCGGACCAGCCAGATCGCCTCGGGCACCGTGAACGCCATCACGCCCTGCCAGCCGGGTCGCCCGAGGGCTCGGCTGATCAACGCGGAGCTGCGGACCGACTTGCTGGCGAGGCGAACCGGCTTGCCGGCGGCGCGGTCGGCCAGGGCGGCCGCATTGGCGTCGAAGGCGGTGAGGTCGACCACCGCGTACGGGGGGTCGAGGTGGGCAGTCGCCCGATCCAGGCGCTCGCGAAGTTTGTCGCTTTCGATGGCCACGTGTGCACGCTAACTGTCCGACGGAGAATGCGAAATACCCTCGCGTACGTCCGGGCTGCGGGCGGCGGCTTCGGCGGCCTAGGCTCAGCGAGCAGGAGAATGTCGCCCGGGGGGGTGGCCCCCACCGGGTCTAGAGTGTTGCACCGGAGGTGCCCAGCGATGGGCCGGCACGTGGAGGTACGGCCATCGAAAGCCAGAACAGCGGCGAGTCGCCCGGCGTGTCGCGTTCGAGCGACAAGTCGGGCAACGCCGCCAACCCGTCCAGCGGTGGTCAGGCAGATCCGTCCGGTTACGCTGCCATCCGGTCCGTGCTGCGCATCCAGCCGTTCCGCCGGCTCTGGATCGTGCTCGGCGCGGCCTCCTTCGGTGACTGGCTCGGCCTGCTGGCCACCGCACTCTTCGCCGCCTCGCAGGTGCAGGGCAACGCCGCCCAGGGCGCCGCGTTCGGCGGGGTCACCGCGATCCGGCTGCTGCCCGCGCTGGTGCTCGGCCCGGTGGCCGGCGTCTTCGCCGACCGGTTCGACAGGCGCTGGACGATGGTCATCTGTGACCTGCTGCGCTTCGTGCTCTTCGCCTCGATTCCGCTCTACGCCCTCAGCGGCGCCGCCGGCGGTCTGGTGGTCGGCTGGGCGCTGATCGCCACCTTCCTGATCGAGTCGCTCACCCTGCTCTGGATCCCGGCCAAGGAGGCCGCGGTCCCCAACCTGATCCCACGGGCCCGCCTGGAGGCGGCCAACCAGCTCACGTTGATCACCACGTACGGCCTCACCCCGGTGGCCGCGGCCATCGGCCTCGCCGTGCTCGACCGTGGTGTCCGCGGCGCGGTGGGCGGCGACCTGCCCTCCTGGGCCGAGCCGGCCCAGCTCGCCCTCTGGTTCAACGCCTTCTCCCGGCTCGCCACCGCGTTGGTGGTGGCGTTCGGGATCAAGGAGATCAGCGAGGCGCAGCGCGGCGAGGCGGCGCGTTCCGAGCAGAGCATGTTCCGGCAGTTCTCCGAGGGCTGGAAGTACATCGGCCAGACCCCGCTCGTCCGCGGCCTGGTGCTTGGCATCTTCGGCGCGTTCGCCGGCGGCGGCATCGTGGTCGGCACGGCCAAGTTCTTCGCCAACTCACTCGGCGCCGGCGATGCCGCGTTCTCGCTGCTCTTCGGCGCGATCTTCGTCGGTCTGGCGCTCGGCATCGGGCTCGGCCCGATGGTCGTCAAGGAGATGTCCCGGCGTCGCTGGTTCGGCATGAGCATCGTGCTGGCCAGCGCCGCCGTGATGACCCTCGCCTTCGCCATCCACCTGTCCATGGCGATCGTCGGCGCGGTGCTCGTCGGCGCCGGCGCCGGCATGGCCTTCCTGGCCGGCACCACCCTGCTGGGCGGCGAGGTCGCCGACGAGGTGCGCGGCCGGGTCTTCGCGGTGGTGCAGATCGGCACCCGACTGGTGCTGATCCTGGCCATCGGGCTGAGCAGCGTGCTGGTCGGCGTCGGTGGCTCGCGCAAGCTGGAGATCGCCGACCTCGGCATCTCCGTCTCCTCCACCCGACTGCTGCTGCTCGCCGCCGGTGCCGCCGGCATCTTCGCCGGGATCAGCGCGTTCGGCCAGATGGATGACAAGAAGGGCGTCCCCGTCCTCGCCGACCTCTGGGGCTCCATCCGGGGTCGTCCGCTGATGCCCGCCGAGCCGTTCGTCTCCGCCGGGCTCTTCGTGGTCTTCGAGGGCGGCGAGGGCGCGGGGAAGTCCACCCAGCTCACCGCGCTCTCCGAGCGGCTGCGCGGCCAGGGACGCGACGTCGTGGTCACCCGTGAGCCGGGGGCCACCGGCGTCGGCCGGCGGATCCGCTCGCTGGTGCTGGACACCTCCGGCGACGACGCGCCCTCCCCCCGGGCCGAGGCGCTGCTCTACGCCGCCGACCGGGCCCACCACGTGGCCACCATCGTCCGGCCCGCGCTGGTCCGGGGCGGCGTGGTGGTCAGCGACAGGTACGTCGACTCGTCCCTGGCGTACCAGGGCGCCGGGCGGACGCTCCCGGTCGACGAGGTCTCCTGGCTCTCCTCCTGGGCCACCGGCGGGCTCAAGCCCGACCTGGTGGTGCTGCTTGACGTCGAGCCGAAGACCGGCCTGTCCCGGGTGGCCTCGCGCAACACCGGCACCGACCGGCTGGAAGCCGAGTCGATCGCCTTCCACGAGCGGGTCCGGTACGCGTTCCTCGACCTCGCCGCCGCCGACCCGAAGCGCTATCTGGTGCTGGACGCGTCCCGGCCGGTCGACGAGATCACCGCTCTGGTGATCCGGCGGGTCGAGGAGCTGCTCGGCAAGCCGGGCGGCATCGTGCACCCGCGGCCGGCGCAGGGCCCGGACACCTCGGTGCAGCCTGAGTTATCCGACGCGGAGCTGGTGACGATGGAGCACAAGACCTGATGCCTGACGTCTTCGCCGACCTGGTCGGTCAGGACGAGGCGGTGGTCGAGCTGCGCCGCGCCGCCGCCGCAGCCGCCGCCGTGCTGCGTGCCGGCGCGCCCGCGTTGGTTGCCGCCGGCCCGGCCAGCGGTGCCGAGCCGGGGACCGACGACGCCGCGACCGGTGCGCTGGATCCGTCCGCAGGCATGACCCACGCGTGGATCTTCACGGGGCCGCCCGGCTCGGGCCGTTCAGTCGCCGCGCGGGCGTTCGCCGCTGCCCTCCAGTGCGTGCACGGCACCGGCTGCGGTGAGTGCCCCGGCTGCCGCACCACCATGGGCGGCACCCACGCCGACGTCCGGCTGGTGGTGCCGGAAGGGCTCTCCATCGGTGTCAACGAGATGCGCGCGCTCGTGCTCCGCGCGGCCAGCACCCCCTCCGGCGGGCGCTGGCAGGTGGTGGTCATCGAGGACGCCGACCGGCTCACCGAGGCCGCCGGCAACGCGCTGCTCAAGGCGGTCGAGGAGCCCCCGCCGCGGACGGTCTTCCTGCTCTGCGCCCCATCCACCCACCCGGACGACATCTCGGTGACCATCCGGTCGCGCTGTCGGGTCGTACCCCTGCGGCAGCCGCCGGCCGCCGCGGTGGCCGAGGTGCTGGTCCGTCGGGACGGCATCGCGCCCGACGTGGCGCAGTGGGCGGCGGCGGCCGCACAGGGCCACGTGGGTCGGGCCCGTCGGCTGGCGCGCGACCCGGAGGCCCGCAAGCGGCGCGAGGCGGTGCTCGCGGTGCCACGCCGGTTGACAGGTGTCGGCGCGGCGTTCGACGCGGCGTCCGCGCTGATCGAGGCGGCCGAGGCGGAGGCCGAGGCGTCGGTCGCCGAGGCCGACACCAGCGAGCGGGCGGCGTTGGAGACCGCGCTCGGCGCGGGCGGCACCGGCCGGGGCGCGGCCGGTGCCATCCGGGGTGCCGCCGGGCAGCTCAAGGAGTTGGAGAAGCGGCAGAAGTCGCGGGCCACCCGGGCCCAGCGGGACGCACTGGACCGGGCGCTTGTCGACCTGGCGGGCTTCTACCGGGACGCGCTCACCATGGCGCTGCGCGCACCCGTCGCCCCGGTGCACACCGACACGGCCACGCTCGCCGGTGCCGGCGCACAGAAGTGGGACGCCGAGGGGTCGCTGCGCCGGTTGGAGGCCGTGCTCGCCTGCCGTGCGGCGATCGAGGCGAACGTCAAACCGCGGATCGCGGTCGAGGCGATGATGCTCGCCCTCTGGAAGGGCTGACCCGCACTTTTCGGCCGTTGTCCACAGGCATCGACAGGCCCGATTGTGGTGCGGTACGGTCCGTGTGCCGTGGTGACGGTGGCAGCACACTGAGTGATGAATCACCCGGGAGGAGTCGGCCGATGCCGCGCGGGGAGATCGACGAAGCCTGGATCGAGGAGGCGGTGCGACGCTACCGCCGGATCGAGTCCCTCCAGGCCGAGTTCGACCAGGCGGTGTCGACCGTCGAGGTGACCGTCCGCTCGCCGGACGGCCTGGTCGAGGTGGTGGTCACCGCCGGCGGGCGGATCACCGACGTGCGGTTCCTCGGGCCGCTGCACAGCCGCAGCCCGCGCGACGTGGCGGGCTCCGTGCAGGCTGCGGTCACCGCTGCGGCCGACGCCGCCGAGTGGGCCCGGGAAAAGCTGCACAACGAGACGTTCGCCGCCTACCGACCGCTCGCGGGAGCCTGAGATGGACACACTGCGCGCGCTCTCCGCCCGGCTGGACGAGGCGAGTGCCACGCTCACAGTCGTTTCGCACACCGTCACCGCCAGCGATCCGGCCCAGGCCGCGTTCGGCGCCGACGCACCGGGCCGCCCGGGCGAGATCGGGCGGGCGCTGCACCGGCAGTGGACCACCGCCACCGACGACCGGGCCCGGGAGGCCCGGGCCGCCGCCGGTCGACTCGCCGCCGCCGCGACGGCGGTGCGGGAGGCCGCCGACCGTTACGCCGAGGTCGACCGGGCGGCCCGCCGCCGGCTCACCGGAGAACCGTGATGGACGCGCTGGACCGGCTCGCCGAGCCCGGCCTCGACCTGCTCCGCCGGGTGGACACGCTCATCGCGGCCGGCGTCCCCGAGGGGCACCGGGTCTGGCCCCTGCTGCGCCGCATGCAGGTGCTGCCGGGCGACGCGGTCCGCAGCTTCCTCGACCTGCACCCGGTGCCGCTCGCCAGCGCCGGGCACGCGGTGCGCCGGCTCGTCCGGGGGTACGATGACGTCTCCGCCGCGCTCACCGACCAGGTGCTCTGGTCCGGCCCGGCAGCCACGGCGTACGGGCAACAGCGTGCCGCGCTGCTGCGCCACCTCGACGAGGGGCCGGACAGCCTGGTCGGGCGGCTCGAATCCACCGCCGGTTACGCCGACGCCCTCGCCGACTGGGTGGAGGGCAGCCGTCTCGCGCTGGCCCGCACGTTGGCCGACGTGCTCCGCTCGGCCGAGGCGGTCGCCGTGGTCGCCGCCACCGGCACGTCGACGCGCCCCGGGCCGGTCGGGCCCGGCGTGGCGGACGCCGCCGAGATCGGCGCACGGGTGCTCGCGGTGCTCTGTGTGGCGTACGACGGCGCGGAGACGCTGCTGCGTCAGTGGTCGCCGAGCCTGGCCGAGACCGCGTGGCGTCCGCCACTGGACGGGCGACCCCACTACGACCAGCCCACCCGGGTCGGCTGGTAGCCAGATCACGGTGGTACGCCTTCCCGGGACAGGCCACGGCGTCGCGCACGGGCGGCCGGCCTGAGCCGGCGCCCACGGCGACGCCGTGGTCTTCCCCCTGCACCCCCCGCAGGTCTGCCTTCCACTCAACGCCGCCGAGGCGCGTCTTGTCTGCTGCCCGGGCCCGGATTCAACCGTCCGGGCGAGGCGCGACGGCACGACGGGCCGCACGGCGATGGGTCGAGTCGACGGTCATGAATGGCCGCGGTGGCGTGACCCGCTGGTGCGCCCGGCGTCGCGACCCGTCGTAGGGTGGGGGGATGGGCATGCTCTGCGCGGTCAGCTTCAACCGGTACGGGCGGCTCTACTACCTCGACCCGGGTGACCTACGCCCCCAGGTGGGCGACCGGGTGCTGGTGCCCACCGACGACGGGCCCGAGGTGGCGGAGTGCGTGTGGGCCGCGCAGTGGGTGACCGAGGAGACTGACGGCTTCCCCCGCCTGGTGGGGCTGGCCGGCGACGACGACCTGCGCCGGGACGAGGCGTTGCGTCGGCGCAAGGCCGAGGCGAAGGTGGCCGCCAAGCGACTGATCCGCTCGCACGGGCTGCCGATGAAGGTGGTGGCGGTCGACCATGTGCTCAGCTCAGCCGAGAACGGCGGCGAGCGCAGCACCGTCTACTTCACCGCCCCGCACCGGGTGGACTTCCGTTCCCTGGTCCGTGACCTGGGCGCCACCCTGCACTGTCGGGTGGAGTTGCGCCAGCTCTCCGCACGCGACTCGGCGCGGGTGCAGGGCGGCATCGGCTCCTGCGGTCGCGACCTGTGCTGCGCCACGTTCCTCACCGACTTCGAGCCGGTGACCATCCGGATGGCGAAGGACCAGGACCTGCCGCTCAACCCGCTGCGCATCTCCGGTGCGTGCGGTCGCCTGATGTGCTGCCTCAAGTACGAACACCCGCTCTACCAGCGCTTCCAGGAGACCGCCCCGGCGGTCGGCAGTCGGGTCTCCACCCCGGAAGGTGACGGACGGGTCGTCGGCCACAGCGTCCCCCGCGACGCGGTGACCGTACGCCTGGACGCGGACGGCTCGCGCTCCATGTGCTCCCGAGCCTCCGTGTGTGGCTCGAGACAGGCGCACGAGGAGCGATACCCGGAGAGCTGAGCCGTACCAACGGGGCGGGTGCGTCACCGCAACCCGCCCCGCGCCGGATCAGAGTTCCCGGTAGTAGACGGCCACCGGCAGTTGGGTGCAACCGAGTGTTTCGTAGAGGGCTCGGGCGGGCGCGTGGAATCCGTCTCCACCCGTGCTGATCACGACGACCTCGGCCCCGAGTCCGCGCATCGTGCTGAAGGCGTGTTCGCACAGCATGGCACCCATCCCTCGCTGGCGGTGCTTTGCCGACACAGCGAGGATGGTGATGCTGCCATTCTTCCGCGCCGGTTCCACGGACCAGGCCACGTAACCGGCGATGGTGCCGTCGAGCTCGGCGACCGCGACGTATCGGTGCTGGTCGGGGTCGTGCAGCTCGGCGACCTGCTCGACGTAGTCTTCGCGCCAGGCACCGTGCTGGTTGGCGAAGACCAGTTCGCCGACAAGGGGCCGGAAAGAGTCTTCGTAGAACGGTCCGAACGTCTCTATCGTCAATTCGGTGAGACGGGCGAGGTCATGCTGGAGAAACGAGCGGATACGCATGTGATGGTGCCTCTCGAGCTGAGGTGCTGAAGCCAACGAATCGGGCATCAAGCGGTCAGCCAGCGGCCGGGAGCGGCGGCGAGCCAACCCTCAGTGGCGGGTGCGCCAAGCGGCGAAGCAACTCATGGGCAAATCCTAGACGGCACTGCAACCGCATTCGTGCTGTAGCGCAGCGGCAGTCAATCGAGGGCACCCCCCACCCCCACCCCCACCCCACCCCACCCCCACCCCACCCCCACCCCGCCCCACCCCGGCGCCCACGCTCCTGTTGATCAAGAGGTTTGCGTCAAAAATCGGCCTTGGCGTGACGCAAACCTCTTGATCAACACCGAGGGGTGGGGGGGT
>NZ_JBEZGM010000048.1:0-29850 GCF_040649995.1 Micromonospora sp. NPDC048835
CCGTGTGCTCGTCCGACCCCCCCCCGCTCCCCCCCACCCCCCCACCGCCCTCCGCCCCCGCTCTCGGTGATCAAGAGGTTTGCGTCAGCGCTCGCGGCGTGTCGTGACGCAAACCCCTTGATCACCGGAGGAGGTGGGGGTCCCTCCGCTGGGAGGCAGCAACATCGGGGATGTTGCTGCCTCCTGCGCGTCGGAGGCAGCGATATCGGGGATGTTGCTCGGATCTTGGTGCGGGTGCGGGTGCGGGTGCGGGTGCGGGGTGCGGGGTGCGGGGTGCGGGGTGCGGGCCGTGGGGCAGTGCCGGGCCGTGGGGCAGTGCCGGGCCGTGGGGCAGTGCCGGGCCGTGGGGCAGTGCCGGGCCGTGGGGCAGGGTGCAGGGGGCACGGCAGGGCAGGGCACGGCAGCGGCAGTGCCGGGCCGGGGTGCAGGGGCAGGGGCAGGGGCAGGGGCAGGGGTAGGGGTAGGGGTTAGAGGCCGGACAGGCGTTGGCCGGCTCTTACTACGGCCATGGCGTGGCGTTCGCCGGGGCGGCGGCCCAGGCGCTCTATCGGGCCGGAGATGCTGACCGAGGCGATCACCCGGCCGGTGCGGTCGCGGATCGGGGCGGAGACACTCGCCACACCGGCTTCCCGCTCGGCGACGCTCTGCGCCCAACCGCGACGGCGTACCTCGGCGAGGGTGCGCCCGGTGAACTTGCTCCGCGGCAGCAGCGGCATCACCGCTTCCGGGGGCTCCCAGGCGAGCAGGATCTGGGCCGCCGAACCGGCCGTCATCGGCAGCACCGAGCCGACCGGAACGGTGTCCCGTAGTCCGCTGGCCCGCTCCGCCGCCGCCACGCAGATCCGCTCGTCGGCGCGGCGCAGGTAGAGCTGCGCGCTCTCGCCTGTGGCGTCGCGTAGCGCGGCCAGCAGCGGCTCGGCGGCGGTCAGCAGAACGTCAGGTGCGGCGTTCGCCAACTCGCCCAGCCGGGGGCCGGGCCGCCATCTGCCCTGGGTGTCACGCACCAGCATTCGGTGGATCTCCAGGGCCTGGGCCAGGCGATGTGCTGTGGCCCGGGGCAGCTTGGTGCGTTCGACGAGTTCGGCCAGGCTGGCGCCGTCCACGCAGGCGGCCAGGATGACCACCGCCTTGTCGAGAACGCCGACACCGCTCATACTGTGTCCCACAAGCCGAAACTTACCTCCCAGAATTTAGGATGTCCAGATGGTGGGAGTCACTCCTGAGCCGAGGACCCTGGCCGAGAAGGTCTGGGACGCGCACGTCGTACGGTCCGCCGCTGGTGAGCCGGACCTGCTCTTCATCGACCTGCACCTGCTGCACGAGGTGACCAGCCCGCAGGCGTTCGACGGGCTGCGGCTCGCCGGGCGCCGGGTGCGTCGTACCGACCTGACCCTCGCGACCGAGGACCACAACACCCCGACCGGGTACGCCGACCCGGCGTTCCGCCTCCGCCGTGGTGACCTGCTCACCATCGAGGACCCGACGTCGCGTACGCAGATCGAGACGTTGCGCCGCAACTGCGCCGAGTTCGGGGTGCGGCTGCACCCGCTCGGCGACGACAACCAGGGCATCGTGCACGTGATCGGCCCGCAGCTCGGCGTCACCCAGCCGGGCATGACGATCGTCTGTGGCGACTCGCACACCGCCACCCACGGCGCGTTCGGCGCGCTCGCCTTCGGCATCGGCACCAGCGAGGTGGAGCATGTCCTCGCCACCCAGACGCTG
Organism: Micromonospora sp. NPDC048835; assembly: GCF_040649995.1. Taxonomy (NCBI): domain Bacteria; kingdom Bacillati; phylum Actinomycetota; class Actinomycetes; order Micromonosporales; family Micromonosporaceae; genus Micromonospora; species Micromonospora sp. NPDC048835. Next base: position 1,726 of record NZ_JBEZGM010000048.1, read on the forward strand.
CCGCAGAGCCGGCCGAGGACGATGGCCGTGAACGTCACCGGCCGCCTCGCCCCGGGCGTGACCGCCAAGGACCTGGTGCTCGCGCTGATCACCCAGGTCGGCACGGGTGGCGGCCGCGGGCACATCGTCGAGTACCGCGGCGAGGCGATCCGCGCCCTCTCCATGGAGGGGCGGATGACGATCGCCAACATGTCCATCGAGTGGGGTGCCAAGGCCGGCATGATCGCGCCGGACGAGACCACCTTCGCGTACCTCAAGGGTCGGCCGAACGCGCCGCAGGGCGCGGACTGGGACGCGGCCGTGCAGTGGTGGCGGACGCTGCCCACCGACGAGGGCGCGCGCTTCGACGCCGAGGTGACGCTCGACGCCACGCAGATCACCCCGTTCGTCACCTGGGGCACCAACCCCGGGCAGGGTGCGCCGCTGAGCGCGCCGGTGCCGGACCCGGAGGAGTTCGTCACCGACTCGGAGCGCGCCGCCGCCCGTCGGGCCCTGGAGTACATGGACCTGCGCCCCGGCACCCCGCTGCGGGAGCTGCCCATCGACGTGGTCTTCGTCGGGTCCTGCACCAACGGCCGGCTGGAGGACCTGCGGGCCGCCGCCGACGTGCTGCGGGGTCACCGGGTCGCCGACGGCGTCCGGATGCTCGTGGTGCCCGGCTCCGCCGCCGTGCGGGAGGCCGCCGAGGCCGAGGGGCTGGACAAGGTCTTCGCCGACGCGGGTGCCGAGTGGCGGTTCGCCGGCTGCTCCATGTGTCTGGGGATGAACCCCGACACGCTGAAGCCGGGTGAGCGCTCCGCCTCCACCTCGAACCGCAACTTCGAGGGCCGTCAGGGCCGGGGTGGGCGTACCCACCTGGTCTCCCCGCCGGTTGCCGCCGCCACCGCCGTGGTCGGCCGGCTGGCCGCCCCCGCCGACCTGTAGAAGGGACCGACGAGATGGACAAGTTCACCACCCACACCGGCACCGCCGTGCCGCTGCGCCGGTCCAACGTGGACACGGATCAGATCATCCCCGCCGTGTACCTCAAGCGGGTGACCCGGACCGGGTTCGCCGACGGGTTGTTCAGCGCCTGGCGGGAAGATCCGGCATTCGTGCTCAACGATGAAAACTATTCTGGGGCGTCGATCCTCATCGCCGGCCCGGAGTTCGGCACCGGCTCCTCCCGGGAGCACGCCGTCTGGGCCCTACGGGACTGGGGCTTCCGCGCGGTGGTGGCGCCGCGCTTCGGTGACATCTTCCGCGGCAACGCCCTCAAGGAAGGTCTGTTGCCGGTCGAGTTGGAATTGAAAGCCGTCGAAGAGTTGTGGGACCTCGTCGAGGCCGATCCGACCACTCCGGTGACCGTCGACCTGACCGCCCGCCAGCTCCGGGCAGGGGACGCGAACTGGTCGTTCCCGCTTGACGACTTCAGCCGCTGGCGTCTCCTGGAGGGTCTCGACGACATTGGACTCACCCTCCGCCACGCCGCCGACATCGACTCCTACGAGGCGCGCCGACTGCCGTTCCTGCCCTCCGTGGCATAGCCGTTAGGCGTCCCGCACAGCGGATTTCACCCCCATCGGTCCATCCGGTGGGGGTGAATCCGTTACGACACAACGGCTTTTTTCTACCGAATGTTTGTGTCCCGGCAGCACAGGGCATACCGTGCGCGCAGAATGGCTCGCGACGAGTCAGTTGCACAATCGGGAGGAAGTCGTGAACAAGGCCGAGCTCATCGAGGCGCTCGCCGTTCGCCTGGGGGACCGGAAGATGGCGACGGCCGCGCTCGACGCGGTCCTCACCGAGGTCCAGGCGGCGGTCACCAAGGGCGAGAAGGTGGCGATCACCGGATTCGGAGCATTTGAAAAGCGTGTGCGTGGCGCACGAACAGCGCGCAACCCGCGTACCGGCGAGGCGGTGAAGGTCAAGAAGACGTCAGTCCCGACCTTCCGCCCCGGCGCCGGGTTCAAGGAGATGGTGGCCAGCGGCAAGGTGCCGAAGGCCACGGCGGCGACCAAGAAGACCGCCGCCAGCACCGCCACGGCCAAGGCGGCGGGCACGAAGGCCGCCACCGCGAAGGCGGCCGGCACCAAGGCGACCACGGCCAAGGCGGCGAGCAAGAAGACCGCCCCGGCCAAGGCCAGCAAGACCGCCACGGCGACCAAGACGGCCGCCAGCAAGAAGACCGCCCCGGCCAAGGCGGGCAAGAGCACCACGGCGACCAAGACGGCCGCCACCAAGAAGACCACCGCGGCGGCGAAGAAGACCACCGCGGCGACCCGGTCGACCGCGGCGAAGAAGACCACCGCGGCGGCGAGCAAGAGCACGGCGGCCAAGAAGGCCCCGGCGAAGAAGGCTCCGGCCAAGAAGGCGGCAAGCAAGCGCTGACCGACAGGCTCCGCAAGGGCGTCCACCCGTGGGTGGGCGCCCTTGCGGCGTACGGGGACGGTCTCTTTCGGCGTACGGGACCGTTGACCCGGTCGGCTCGCTCGCGCAGAATCGCCGTGCCGGTCCCCCTCCGCCGGCCCGCCGACGGGAAATGGGGCGCCGGTGCGCTACCGCCAGCTCACCACCGGGACGCTCGCGCTGGGCGTGCTCCTCCTCATCGACGTGCTGCGGGTCTGGCTGCCCGGCATCATCACCATCTTCGGTCAGGCGGCGTCCACCCCGGCCGAGCTGATGGGCGCGTTCGCCCTCGGCTGGTTCGTGCTCGCGATGGCCGCGCCCGTGGTGGTCCGCCGGGTCGGCGCCCGCCCGGTCACCGTCGTCGCCGCTGTCGCGCTCGCCGTCGCCCGGCTCGCGCTCACCGCCGCCCCTGGCGGGCGTACCCAGCTCTGGTTGGCCACCGCCGGGTTGCTCGCCGGCCTGGTCTGGCTGGTCGGCGTCGCCACCGAGACCGACCGTCCGGTCCCGGGGCTGGCGTTGGGCTTCGCGGTCAACGCGGCGCTGCACGCGGTGCTGGACACCGTCGACCTCATCTGGCGGGGCGACTGGGTGGCCTGGCTGCTCAGCGGCATCGCGGTGGCGGTGTTCCTGGCCGGCACGGCACGATCCGGCCGGCGCGGCGGTGCCGAGAACGCCCCGGCCAGCCCCGCAGACGGGCCCGCTGACGCCGCTGACGGGCCCGCTGACGCCGCTGACGGGCCCGCTGACGCCGTTTGCGGCCCCGGTGGTGGTCGGGCCTGGCTGCTGGCCGGGCCGGCGCTGCTGCTGGCCGGAATGGTGGCGCTCTCCCCGGCGCTGGCCCGGACCGGCATGTCGTACCTGTTCGGCGGGGACGGGGTGGCTCGGTCGCCGCTGTTCGGCCTGGCGCCGGTGCCGGTGGCGGTCGCCGGGTTCCTGTGCGCCGCGTTGACCCGGCCGCCCCGCGGGCCGGGCCGGGCGTACGGCCCGGTGGCGTTGCTCGGCGGCGCGGTGCTGTTCGCCCTCGACCGGGGCGACCTGCTCCTCCCGGCGGTCCTCCTCGCCGCCGTCGGTCTCGGCGCCTGCCTCGCCCTGACCGACGACCCCCTGACCGACGGCGCCCTGACCGACGACCCCCTGACCGACGACCCCCTGACCGACGACGCCGGCCAGCCGGGCGGAGACACCGCGAGCGCCGCCCGACGGGGGTACGCGGTCGCCACCGGCATGCTCGTCTTCGCGCTGGGGGCGGTCGGGTACTACTCGGCCTACGACCTGGGCTATCCGAACGCCGCGGTGCCCGTCGTGGTGGCCGTGCTCGTCGCCGCCGTGGCGGTCACCGCGCGTCCCGTCGTCGACCGGCTTCCGCTGCCGTTTCCGCCGCTCCGGGCCGCCGCCACGGTCACCGCGCTGGCCCTGCTCGCGCCGGTGCTCGCCGACGAGGTGCCGGTGGCGAGCAACCGGGACGGCCCGCCGGAGCGGCTGACCGTGGTGGCGTACAACATCCGGATGGGTTTCGGGCTGGACGGCCGGTTCGACCTGGCCGGCCTCGCCGAGGTCGTCGTCCGGCAACGGCCCGACGTGGTGCTCCTCAGCGAGGTGGACCGGGCCTGGCTGCTCAACGGCGGACACGACACCCTGGACCTGCTTGCCGACCGGCTCGCGATGCCGTACGTCTTCGGGCCGGCCGCCGATTCCGTCTGGGGTGACGCGGTGCTCAGCCGTTGGCCGGTCAGCGATCCGCGGACCCTGCCACTGCCGGCCGTCGGTGCGCCCACCGGGGCGCAGGCCCTCGCCGTCACCCTCGACCTCTCCGACGGTGTTCGTACCGCGGTGGTCAGCACCCACCTGCAACCGCCGCCCGGTGCGGGCCCGGTGGTCCAGGCCCGCGCGGTCGCCGACTTCGCCACCGGGTACGCGGCCGGTGGGCCGCTGGTGGTGGCGGGCGACCTGAACACCGAGCCGGGCGACGAGGCGTTCGCGGCCTTCGCCAACGCCGGCCTGGTCGACGCGTTGGCCGCCGCCCGACCGCTGGCGACCAGCCCGGCGGACGACCCGCGCCAGCAGATCGACCACATCTTCGTCTCGCCCGGACTGACCCCGAGCAACCCGGTCGCGCCGCGCAGCACGGCAAGCGACCACCTGCCGGTAGCGGTGACGGTGACCCTGCCGCCCCGCTGACGAGGCCGGGCCGGTGCGAACGCGGCCCTACAGGCGGTCGACGGCCAGCAGCCGATCGGCGGTGAAGGCGAGGAGCCAGCCGCTGCCCTTCGGCGTGGTGAAGTCCTCATCGGTGCGGCCGGTCAACCGCTCCAGGGCACCGGGCAGGACCTTGCCCTGGCTGCACACCGCCGCCTGGCCACCGGCGCCGGCCACCTCCAGCAGCCGGGCGGCGGTGGCCAGGATCCGCTCGTCGCTCTGCTGACCGGGCTCTGGCTCGTCCAGGTCGCCGCAGACCTCGATCGGCAGGTCGAGCAGCGCGGCGGTCGGGTCGAGCGTCTGCACGCACCGTCGCGGCGACGCCGACACCAGCCGGGCCGGCCGGATCAGGGCGAGCAACCCGGCAAGGGCGCTCGCCTGGGCCCACCCCTCGGCGTCCAGGGGCCTCGCGACGTCCGGGCCGGACCAGGTGGCCCGCTTACCGGCGTGCGCGTGCCGGACCAGCGCGACGGTCGCCGTCACCGACGGCAGCGCGGCGAACGCCGCCAACACCTCGGAGTCGTGCGGGTAGCTGACCAACCCGATCGCGTCGTCGACCGTGAGCCAACGGATGCCGTCCACCTCGGTGCCCGGTTGGAAACCGCCGCTGGCCACGGCGAGCATCGACCAGTAGTCGACAAGCTTGGGCTGCCCCTCGCTGCGGTACCGCACCGACGGCAGCCGAACCTGCGGCACGCCCCGCACGTCGGCCTCCTCGGCCACCTCACGGACCGCCGCGGCCAGCGCGTGCTCGCCCGGCTCCAGCTTGCCCTTCGGCAGCGTCCAGTCGCCGTAGCGGGGGCGGTGCACCACGCAGACGCGTACGCCGTCGTCGGTCGGCCGCCAGGCCACCCCGCCGGCCGCCCGGATGCCGGTCACGGCAGCCAACCGATCCGCCGTGGCCGGGTGGCCCGGTGCCAGGCCGCCGGGAAGAGGCCCCGCATCCGGTGTACCGAACCGCGCTCCCGCTCGGCCAGCCGCCCGGCGGTGACCGCCAGCTCGTGGTCGTCCGGGCGCTCGGCGGCGATCTCCAGCCAGGTGTCCGCCGCCACCGCCGCGTCCTGGTGCTCGCCGAGCACGTCCTGCACCCGGGCCAGGGCGCGGGACAGCCGGCGGGCCCCCTTGTCGACCGTGGGGGCCACCGCGTTCACCGCGTACCGGGCCTGCTTGGCCTCCTTGCGAACGGCGTGCCAGTCGTCGTCCGGCGACTGCGCGTCGAGCCCGTCGACGCCGTCCGGCCCGGTCAACCGGCTCCAGGGGCGTGCCACGAGCGCGGGCAGCGCCTGCGCGGCCGGCGCCGCCGCCCGCCGGGTGAGTCGGGGCGCGCGGGCGGCCAGCACCAGGGCGTCCACCAGGGCCAGGTAGCGCGCGGAGCGCAGCGCCTCGTCGATGGTGGCCAGCGCCTGCCGCTGCCGTCCGGCGAGCACCTCGTCGAGCCGGTACACCGCGCCCTGGTCCAGTGGGCTCAACGGGTCGGCGTCGGCGGTACGGTGCAGCCGCGCGCGCAGCACCTCGGCGTCGCGGGCCGCCCCCAGGACACCGGCCAACCAGCGCAGCTCATCGCGCAGCGGGCGGGACCAGGCCCTGCGCAGCAACGGTTTGAAGGTACGCAGATCACTGCGCAGGCGTCGACAGGCGACCCGCATCTGGTGCACGGCGGTGTCACCACCGGAGGCCGGGGCGCGCAGCCGTACCAGCGGGTCGTGCGCCAGCAGCCGACGGATCTCCTTGCGTACCGCCTCGGTCACCACGTCACCGGCGCTCGGCTCGGCGGTCAGCCCGGCCGGCGCCACCAGATCCGGATCGGCCTGCGCCGTCGCGCCGAGCGCCCGCACGTGCTTCGGCGTGAACGACCCGCCCCGGGCGCCCGCCTCACGCAGCACCCCGCCGACCCGGTCGAGCAGCTTCCGGTCGCCGGCCTTCAGCTCCACCTCCACCTCGCGGAACGAGTCGGTGGTGGTGCCGGCGTCGTCGAGCACCGTCACCCGGTCGTCCACCACCTCGACGAGCACCGTGCCGGAGGCGTCGCACACCTCGTACGCGTGCCGCACCGTCCGGACCACTGTCACCGGGGCCAGCGACGCCCCCCGGTGCAGGACGCTCACCAACTCCACAAGCTCCGCCGGCGGCTGCCCCTTCGACCCGGGACGGGAGACCTCGTGCCGGACGCCGGGCGTCCCGGTCGGCAGCTTCACCGTCCAGGGCAGCTCGTCACCCTTGCGGTGGCGCAGCGAGGCACCTGCCCGGGCCAGCCGCAGGTCGACGGTGTCGAGGTAACGGGCGACGAGCGTCACCGGTGGCAGCTCCCGGACCCGGCCATTGGCCGGAGCCGCCCCGGCCAGGTCCGGTAGCACGTAGGCGTCGTCCACCTCGTACTTCTGCTCCTCCTCGACCATCAGCTCAGCCTATGCGCTGCGCGGTCACCTGGCCGTGCCACCGACGCGGCGCAGCAGCAGTTCCTGCAGATGGGCCGGTGCGGCATCGGCACCGCCGGTACGCCGGGTCCAGGTGCCGTCGGCGGCCAGCTCGAACGCGTCCACCTCCGGGCTCATCGCGGCGGTGAGCACCTGGTCCAGCTCGGCGCGGGCGATCGGGTCGGTCACCTGGACCAACGCCTCCACCCGGCGGTCCAGGTTGCGGTGCATGAGGTCGGCCGAGCCCATCCAGAACTCGGCCTCGCCGTTGTTGCCGAACCGGAAGACCCGGGAGTGCTCCAGGAACCGACCGAGGATCGAACGGACCCGGATGTTCTCCGACAGCCCCGGCACCCCGGGGCGCAGCGTGCACATGCCCCGGATGAGCAGGTCCACGTGGACGCCGGCCTGGGAGGCGCGGTACAGCGCGTCGGTCACCCCCTCGTCGACAAGCGAGTTGACTTTGAACTGGACCAGACCGGGCATGCCCAGGCGGACGTGCGAGATCTCCCGCTCGATCCGCTCGATGAGACCGCTGCGGATGCCCTGCGGGGCGACAAGCAACCGCCGGTACGCGGTCTGCCGGCTGTACCCGGTGAGCACGTTGAAGAGGTCGGTGAGGTCGGCGCCGATCTCCGGGTCGGCGGTCAGCATGCCGAAGTCCTCGTACAGGCGGGCCGTCTTCGGGTGGTAGTTGCCGGTGCCGATGTGGCAGTACCGGCGGATCTGGTTGCCCTCCTGCCGCACCACGAGCGCGGTCTTGCAGTGCGTCTTCAGGCCGACCAGGCCGTACACCACGTGGCAGCCGGCACGTTCGAGCGTGCGGGCCCAACCGATGTTCGCCACCTCGTCGAAGCGGGCCTTCACCTCCACCAGCACCACCACCTGCTTGCCGGCGGCGGCCGCGTCGACGAGCGCGTCGACGATCGGGGAGTCGCCGCTGGTCCGGTAGAGGGTCTGCTTGATGGCCAACACGTTCGGGTCGGCGGCGGCCTGCTCGATGAAGCGTTGCACGCTCGTGGCGAACGAGTGGTACGGGTGGTGCACCAGGATGTCCCCGTCGCGCAGGGTGGCGAAGACGCTGCGCGGCACCTCACCCTCGGCGAGCCGGGGATGGGTGGCCGGCACGAACGGGGGGTCCTTCAGATCCGGCCGGTCCGCCTCCCCGTAGACCTGCCACAGCGCGGACAGGTCCAGCAGGCCGGGCACCCGCAGCACGTCCTGGTCGTCCATGTCCAGCTCGCGGACGAGCAGCTCCAACATGTGGTCGGAGATCGACGCGGCCACCTCCAGGCGGACGGGAGGACCGAAACGCCGGCGGGCCAACTCCCGCTCCAGGGCTTGCAGCAGGTCCTCGTCGCGGTCCTCGTCGACCTCCACCTCGGCGTTGCGGGTGACCCGGAACAGGTGACACTCGACCACCTGCATGCCACTGAACAACTGCCCCAGGTGCACCGAGATCAGGTCCTCCACCGGCAGCATCCGGACGCCGGGCTGGTCCCGGTCCACCCGGACGAAGCGGGGAACGTTGTTGGGCACCTTCACCCGGGCGAACAGCTCCGAACCGCCGTCCGGGTCACGGACCGCCACCGCCAGGTTCAGCGACCGCCCCGAGATGTACGGGAACGGGTGCGCCGGGTCCACCGCGAGCGGGGTCAGCACCGGGAAGATCTGCTCCCGGAAGTAGGCCCGCAGCCGCTCGCGCTCGCCGTCGCCAAGCTCACCCCAGCGCAGGATCCGGATGCCCTCGTCGGCAAGCTTGGGCAGCACGTCGTCGACGAAGCAGGCGGCGTGCCGGGCACCCAGGGCGGCGGTCCGCTCGGCGATCAGCTCCAACTGCGTACGCAGGGGCAGCCGGTCCCCGCCCCGCACCGGCAGGCCGGCGGAGAGCCGCCGCTTCAGCCCGGCGATGCGCACCATGTAGAACTCGTCGAGGTTGCTGGCGAAGATCGCCAGGAACTTGGCCCGTTCGAGCAGCGGGGTGCGCTGGTCCTCGGCCAGGGTGAGCACCCGGGCGTTGAAGTCGAGCCAGGACAGCTCCCGGTTGAGGAACCGGTCCTCCGGCAGCGGCGGGGGCGCCGGCTCGTCGTCCTCCACCACGGGGTTCGGCAGGCCGTCCGACAGGACCGGGTGGACGTCGGCGGGGGTTCGGGGCGCGCCTTCGGTCACCGGCCCGGGTTCGATGACCTCGTCCAGCCCGGAGGAGGCGGCGCCGGGATCGTCGGCGAGGGTGTCGGCGCGGGCGGCACCGGCACGTTCGGCGCGGGACGGGCGGAAGCGCCCATCGGTGCCGCGCGAGCGGGAGCCGTTGCGGAGGTCGGTGGCGGGCGGGCGGGCCGGTTGCTCGCGAGGGGTGCTCACCCGCTCATAATCACCCGATTACGGTTAACGCAAAATGAACTTGGGCTCGCCGGGTCAGATCATCGTCGGCAATGTCACCCGGACAACCTCGCCGTCGGGATCGGTGTCGATGCGAACCCGCTGGCCGAGCCGAAGAAGTCGCAGCCCGGAGGCGTCGAAGGCCCGGGCGGGGAAGCGCATCTCGGTGCCGTCGTCGAGCAGCAGGACACCGCTGCGCGTCGCCGCGTCGTAGCTGGCCACCGTGCCCTGCATGCTGGCACCGTACACCCGGGGGTTCAGCCTGGGCAGGCTCGGCCGGGCACTGTCAGCCGGCGGCGCGGGCGGGGCGGCCGGCGGCCACGAGTGCGGCGGTGCGCGGCCCCAGCCCGAGACGGGCGGCGGCGGCCAGGTCCGCGGCGGTGTCCACGTCCCGGCGCAGGCTGGGCCAGTCACCGTCGAGCGGCAGCGCCCCGCTCGCCTCGTGCGCGACCGCCGAGCCCACCCCGAAACGCGGATCCAACGGAACACCAGGCGGCGCGGCGAGCAGCACCGTGCCCCCGCCGGGCGCGTCCGGCAGGAACCGGCGTACCCCAGGTCGGCCGTTCTGCGCCGCGAGCAGCGCGCCGGCCAGCTCCGCCGGGCGCAGCGCCGGCACGTCCGCAGTGATCCCGGCCACCCACCCGGCGGCGACCCCGGCCGCCCCGTGCCGGAACGCGGCGTTCAGGCCGGCGTCCGGCTCGTCCGGCAGCACCCGCGCGCCGGCCGCCCGCGCCGCCGCCGCCACCCGGGCGTCGTCGGTCACCACCACCGCCTCGGCGACCGCCGGGCAGGCCAGCACCGCGCGGAGCGTGTCGGCCGCCAGGGCGAGCGCCAACTCCTCATGCGGTACGCCGGGCAGCGCGCCCCGCAGCCGGCTCTTGGCCACGGCCAGCCGCTTCACCGGCACCACCAGGGCCCACCTCGGCTGACTCACGTCCGCAATCCTGCCAGCCGGACGACGGGCCCCTCGCTGGCCGTACCGGGGGCGAGCAGGCATGATTTCCGCTGCGGGCGTCGCGGGCGGTGTTACGCGGCGGGGTTGGGGCGCGACGAGGAGGCACAGTGGCACGGCGGAAGCTGGGGTTCTGGCAACGGTTCGCCGTGGGGCTGGTGAAGCCGGTGATGACCGTCTGGACCCGGCGTACCTGGCGTGGTCAGGAGCATCTCCACCACGACGGCGGCGTGATCATCGTGGCGAACCACATCTCCCACGCCGACCCGCTGGTGTCCGCGCACTTCATCTACGACGCCGGGCGCTGGCCCCAGTACCTGGGCAAGGCCAGCGTGTTCCGGGTGCCGGTGGTCGGCTGGATCCTGCACCGGTGCCGCCAGATTCCGGTGGAGCGGGGCAGCGTGGACGCGGTCCGTTCGCTCGACGCACTCGTCGCCGCGCTCGACGGGGGCGGCGCGGTCGTGATCTACCCTGAGGGCACCACCACGCGACAGCCGGAACTCTGGCCGATGAAGGCCAAGACCGGTGCGGCCCGGCTGGCCCTGGCCACCGGCGCTCCCGTCGTACCGGTGGTGATGTGGGGGCCGGAACGGATCTTCGACCCGCGGACGACCCGTGTCAGCCTGCGCCCCCGGATCCCGGTGACCGTTGCCGCCGGGGAGCCGATCGACCTGAGCCGGTGGGCGGACGCCCAGCCGACCCGGGCCACTCTCGAGGAGATGACGGACACCATCATGTTGCGGCTGCGGGACATGCTCGCCGAGATCCGTGGCGGTACCCCGCCACCCCTGTGGGAGCGACCGGCTCGGTCCTCCGCCGGCCGCGAGCAGCGGAACGAGGCGGCATGAGCGAGCGGAGCGAGCGAATCATCGGGCTCTGCTGTGACTCGGGCCAACGCGGAGCGCAGCGCAGCGGTGGTCTGAGCGAGCGGATCGTCGGGTTCTGCTGTGACTCAGGCAGCCGCGGAGCGGCGGCATGAGCGGTCACGTCGCGGTGCTCGGTGCTGGTTCCTGGGGCACCGCGTTCGCCAAGATCCTCGCGGACGCGGGGCGGGACGTGACGGTGTGGGCGCGTCGCGCGCCGGTCGCCGAGAGCATCCGGGTCGAGCGCCGCAACCCGGAGTACCTGCCCGACCTGCTGCTGCCGGCAGGTGTCACCGGCACCGCCGACGCCGCCGAGGCGATCACCGGCGCCGAGGTGGTGGTGCTTGCCGTGCCGTCGCAGACGCTGCGCGGCAACCTCGCCGAATGGGCCCGGTACCTGCACCCGGATTCCACCCTGGTGTCGCTGATGAAGGGCATCGAGCTGGGCACCACCAAGCGGATGAGCGAGGTCATCGTGGAGACCGCCGGGGTCGCCGCGGACCGGGTGGTGGTCGTGTCCGGCCCGAACCTGGCCCCGGAGATCGCCGCCGAGCAGCCCGCCGCGACAGTCGTCGCGGGGACGAACAGCGCGCGCGCCACGCTCGTCCAGTCGTCGATCCGGACGCCGTACCTGCGCCCCTACACGAACGACGACGTGATCGGCTGTGAGCTGGGCGGGGCGGTCAAGAACGTGATCGCACTGTCGTACGGCATCGCGACCGCGATGGGTTTCGGCGACAACACCCGGGCCATGCTGATGACCCGTGGGCTGGCCGAGACGGCCCGGCTGGGCGTGGCGCTCGGCGCGGACCCGATCACCTTCGCCGGCCTGGCCGGCATGGGTGACCTGGTCGCCTCCTGTTCCTCCCCGTTGGCGCGCAACCGCACCTTCGGGGAGCACCTGGGCCGGGGCGAGACGTTGGAGCAGGCCCAGACCGCCACCCGGCAGACCGCCGAGGGCGTGAAGAGCTGCCTGGCGATCCGTGACCTGGCCCGCGCGCACGGCGTGGAGATGCCGATCACCGAGCACGTCGAGCGGATCTGCCACGAGGGGATGGACCCGCGCCTCGCCGTGCAGACCCTGATGAGCCGCACCGCCAAACCCGAGTCGTACGAGTGAGGAACCCGATGGACGAGTGGGGAGACGGCACCCGCTGCGTACGCGCCGGCCTGCCCGAGGCGGCACCGGGGGACCCGTTCCTGCCCGGGCCGGTCTTCGCCGCGCCGTACCACCTCGACCCGTTCGCGGGTCCGGGCGCGTCGCCGAACGGCTACGGCCGCCCCGACAACCCGACCCGGCGGCTGCTGGAGACGGCGGTGGGCGAGTTGGAGGGCGGTGACTGCCGGGTCTTCGCGACCGGGCAGGCGGCCATCACCGGCCTGCTGCTCACCCTGCTGCGGCCTGGGGACACCGTGGTGCTGCCCACCGACGGTTACTTCCCGGTCCGGGCGTTCGCCACCGATGTGTTGGAGGCGATCGGCGTCCGGGTGATGTTCGTGCCCACGGTCGGGCCGTACCCGTCGTTCGAGGGTGTCCGGCTGGTGCTCGTGGAGACGCCCGCCAACCCGGGCCTGGACGTCGTCGACGTGGCGGCCCTGGCCGAGCGGGCGCACGCCGCCGGCGCGTTGCTGGCGGTGGACAACACCACGGCCACCCCGCTCGGTCAACGCCCGCTGGACCTCGGCGCCGACCTGGTGGTCGCCTCCGGCACCAAGGCGCTCACCGGCCACTCCGACCTGCTGCTGGGCTACCTGGCCAGCCGGTCCACCGAGCTGATCGACGCGGTGACCACCTGGCGTACCACCACCGGGGCGGTACCGGGCGCGTTCGACGCCTGGTTGGCCCACCGGTCACTCGCCACTCTCGACCTGCGGCTGGCCCGACAGAGCGCGAACGCCGCCGCGGTCGTCGACCTGCTCGCCGGCCGGTCGGACGTGACCGGCCTGCGGTGGCCGGGGCGGCCGGACGACCCCGCGTACCCGGTGGCTTCGGCGCAGATGCGCCGGATTCCGGGAGTGCTCTCGTTCGACCTGGGCGACGCCGACCGGGTGGGCCGGTTCGTCCAGGCCGCCCGGCTGGTGGCGGCGGCGACCTCCTTCGGTGGCCTGCACACCACGGCGGACCGGCGGGCGCAGTGGGGCGACGACACCGCTCCGGGCTTCGTCCGGCTCTCCTGCGGCGCGGAGGACACGACAGACCTGGTGGCCGACATCGCCGCCGCGTTGGACTCGGCCGGGCCGGTGTGACGTCTCGTTCCGCCGTCGACCGGGCCGCTCTGGTGAGCCGGTTACGTTCCGCCGGTTGCGTCTACGCCGAGGACGAGGCCGAGCTGCTCCTGACCGCAGCGCAGAGCCCGGCGGCGTTGGCCGACCTGACCGACCGTCGGGTCGCCGGCGAACCGTTGGAGTACCTGCTCGGCTGGGCGGAGTTTCGCGGCCTGCGGATCGCGGTCGACCCGGGCGTGTTCGTGCCGCGTGCCCGGACCGCCCTGCTGGTCGAGTTGGCGGCTGAGGTGACCGGCGCGGCGCCGGCCGTGGTCGACCTCTGCTGCGGTTCCGGGGCCACCACCGTCGCGCTCGCGCACCGGCTCGCGCCGCGCTGGCTGGCCGCCGCCGACATCGACCCGGCGGCCGTGGCCTGCGCGCGCCGCAACGTCGTCGGGTTGAACGTCGAGGTGTACGAGGGTGACCTCTTCGCGCCGCTGCCCCGGCAGTGGCGGGGTCGGCTGGACCTGGTGCTCGCCAACGCTCCGTACGTGCCGACCGACGCGGTCGCGCTGATGCCACCGGAGGCGCGACTGCACGAGGCCCCGGTGGCGCTCGACGGTGGCCCGGACGGGCTCTCCGTGCTGCGCCGGGTCGGTGTCGAGGCTGCCGACTGGCTGGCCCCGGGAGGACACCTCGTGGTCGAGGCCGGCACCACGCAGATAGACGCGCTCTGCGACGCGTTCCGCGCCGCCGGCCTGATCCCCACGGTCCACCACGACGAGGACCTGGACGCCACAGCCCTAACCGCCCACCACCCCTAAACCCCACGCCCCCGCGATCTCGCGCCCCCACGCCCCGCGCCCCCGCGCCCCCACGCCCTCGCGCCCGCCCCTCGCCTGCGTCGATCAAGGAGTTGTGGTGCCTGGTTGCTGCTACTTCACGTTATTTGTCCACCAGCACAACTCCTTGATCGACGCGGGAGGGCGGTGCCCGGGGTCCGGTTTCGGGCTGGGCGGGTGGGCTGGGAATGGCGGGGGAGGGGGGTTGGCACTAGCCTCTGCTCACAGTCACGACGGCGGGAGGCGGTTTCGGTGGTCAGCGCAGGGGTGCCGGTGGTCGTCGGGCTGGACAACGGCGGCACCAGCAACAACGCCACCGTGCTGACGGTGGACGGCCGCTTCCTGGTGGACGGGCTGTTGGAGATCCCGAGCGAGGTGCGGTCCGGGCCGGAGGCGGCGATCGAGGCGTTGGCGCAGGCGTTCGACGGCGCCCTGGCGCAGACCGGCGTGCCGCGCGAGCTGGTCCAGGCGGTCGGGCTGGACACTCCCGGCCCGGCCAGTGCCGAGGGGGTCATCTCGTCGAAGGGCTCCACCAACTTCTCCCAACCGGCCTGGCGCGGCTTCGACGTGCGGGGGGCGCTGGAGCGACGGCTCGGCCTGCCGGTGATCTATCACAACGACGGCAACGCCGCCGCGCTCTACGCCCACCACGAACACTTCGGCGTCGACGCGATGAACCGTTCGTCGGTGTCCGCGATCGTCGGCACCGGCCTGGGCGGCGGTGTGGTCGAGAGTGGTCGGGTGATCGCCGGTGCCGCCGGGATGGCGGGGGAGCTCGGCCACGTGCACATCCCGCTGGGCGGGCTGCTCGGCCCGGGTCAGCCGGAACCCACCTGCGCCTGCGGCTTCACCGGGGACGTCGAGAGCGTCGCCTCGCTGACCGGCATCGAACGCAACCTGCTGCCGTACTGGCTGACCCGCTACCCCGACCACCCGCTCGCCGCCGAGCCGGTCGCTCGGGCGGCCAAGCTGGTCCGGGGGTACGGCGAGCGCACGGACGCCCTCGCGCGGGACCTCTTCACCCAGCAGGCGATGGCGTTGGGACGGCTGTTCACCGTTGCCGCGAACTTCACCGACCCGCACGCGTACTTCGTCGGCGGTGGGGTGGTGGAGGCGGCACCGGAGTTCCGCGACTGGTTCCTGGCGACGGTTCGCGAGCACACCGTGCTCCGCGAGGAGCAGGTGGCGGTGGCCACCTTCGCGTTGGTGCCGGACCGGGACATGGCCGGTGCCCGGGGTGTGGCGATCGCCGCACTGGAGGCGTTACGCGCCGCTCCGGAGCCCCGCCCGCTGGTGGCCTGAACTGGGGCGGAACACCACCCCCGCCCGCTGATGGCCCGAGCTGGCGCGGGCAACGACTCCCGCTCGCTGATGGCCTGAGCCGGCGCGGGCCACGACCCGCGCCGGCTCGGCGTCTCCTCGTCAGGGCTGGGGCGGCGCCTGGGCGAAGGCGGCCCAGGCCGCCGGTGGGAACAGCAGGGCCGGGCCGGCCGGGTCCTTGGAGTCGCGGACGGCCACGAGTCGCGGGATCGCGGCCACCTCCACGCAGGCGCCTTCGTCACCACTGTGGCTGCTCTTGCGCCACGGCGCCGCGGCCAAGGCCGCTGTGATAGTCGGGGTCATCGGTCCTACCGTCCTTTCAGGACTGACAGGAGCATCTCGCGGCTGTCCGCCGGGCTGAGCGCCACGCTTCGGAGATGCTCCATGATCTTGGTGCAGGTACGCGTCTCGCCGGCCCGGTCGAGGATCATCTGACCGGCCACGGTCTCCACCGACGCGATGATCGGATCCTCCGGGTCGGCGAACTCGAGGATGTGCAGGGAACCCCGGGTGCCCCGGTGATAACCGGCGGAGAGCGGGATCACCTGGACGCTGATGTTCGGCAACTCGGCCATCTTGACCAGGTGGCGCAGTTGCCCGTCCATCACCGACTGGTCACCGACCGGGCGGAGCAACGCGCCCTCGTCGATGATCCCGTCGAAGATGGGTGGCCGCTCGCCGGTGAGTCGCTGCTGCCGGTCGAGTCGGACCTTGACCCGCTGCTCCACCAGGTCGTCGCCGAGGGTGTGCGGTCCGCCGCGCATCACGCCCCGGATGTAGTCGGCGGTCTGGAGCAGGCCGGGTACCACCGACGGTTCGAAGTTGGCGATGGCGGTCGCCTCGGCCTCCAGCGCGATGAAGTCGATCGTGCGTGGGTCCAGCACGTAGGAGTACGACACCCACCAGCCCGGCTTGCGGGCGTCCTTGGCGAGCTGCACCGCGTCGGCCACCTCCTCGGCGCTCACCCCGTACGACGTGAGCAGGGCGCGCACGGTGGCCGGGGTGATCAGGGTCTGGGCGTTCTCGTACCGGGAGAGGGTGCTGCGGGTGCTGTTGATCTCATCCGCCGCGGTTTCCAGCGTCAGCCCGGCGGCTTCCCGGTGGTGGCGCAGGGCGATGCCGAGCCGGCGGGCGCGAGCGGTCTTCGGAGCCATGCATCGATGGTCGCACACATTTACGGGAACGTCTGCATGAGAGAACGCCGATGAGAGTTGCATTCACGGCTGTACACGTGTCAATCTGTTATGGCGTCCTCACCGCCGGTTGTCGTGGCGACGGTGGTGGTGAGCGACCGGAGGGGATGGGGCGCGCGGCGATCGGGTTTCTCCCCCGTACCCGATCGTCGCGTGCCGCCCCTCCACCCCGGCCTGCCGGAAGGAGACGACGTGCGAACCCGCCCGGAGCCCCTCGCCGTACCTGCGGGCGGCGCGCGATGACCCGCTTCCTCGTGGTGCTCACCGACGTGCGTCCGGTGGAGGGCGTCAACCGCAACGAGCGGGTCGCGCCGGAGCGCCGCCGGCAGGTCGTCGGCGCCAGCAGTCGGGAGGCCGCCGACCGCATCGCCGGAGCGTTCATGGCGCTGGGCATGGTGCGGGCCGGCCGGCAGCGGGTGAAGGTCATCGCGGTCGGCCGCCGGCGCTCCCGGGACTGAGCGCCGGCGCAGGTTGGCGGCCGAAGCCGCCGCTACCGCCCGATCACGCACCGTATATCCTCTGATGACCGATTGCCGTGTCGCACCGTGGCTCGCCGGGTATCGCCTCGCCCTGCGGCCACGCACAGTAAGGTCAACCGGGTGAGCGCCACCGGCGAGCACGACCAGCCGCAGTCGCGTACGAAGAGGTGACCGGAGTGACCACCCCAGGCAAGACCCGCGTGGCGATCGTCTTCGGCGGCCGCAGCCCGGAGCACGGCATCTCCTGCGTCAGCGCCGGCAGCGTGTTCGGTGCCCTCGACCCGGACGAGTTCGAGGTGGTGCCGGTGGGCATCACCCGGGCCGGCCAGTGGGTGCTGACCGACGGAGACCCCGCCCAGCTCGCGATCAACGCCCGTCAGCTGCCGGAGATCACCGCCGACTCCGGCGACGACATCGTGCTGCGCGCCGACCCCACCGGCAACGGACTGATGGTGCTCGACCCGACCGAGGGCCCACGGGCGCTCGCCGATGTGGACGTGGTCTTCCCGGTGCTGCACGGCACCTACGGCGAGGACGGCACCATCCAGGGAATGCTGGAGATGGCCGGCATCCCCTACGTCGGTGCGAACGTGTTTGCCTCGGCGGCCGCGATGGACAAGGAGTTCACCAAGAAACTCTGCGCCGTCGAGGGCATCCCGGTCGGCACGTACGCCGTGCTGCGCAACGGGATGACGCTCGGCGAGCAGGACAAGGAGCGGCTCGGCCTGCCGGTCTTCGTCAAGCCGTCCCGGGCCGGGTCGTCGTTCGGCATCACCAAGGTCACCGACTGGGCGCAGTTGGACGCGGCGGTCGCCGTCGCCCGGCAGTTCGACCCGAAGGTCATCATCGAGGCGGCGATCGTCGGCCGTGAGGTCGAGTGCGGTGTGCTCGAGGGCGAGGCCGGTGGCGCGCCCGAGGCGTCCGTGCTGGCCGAGGTGCGGGTCGTCGCCGACCACGACTTCTACGACTTCGAGGCCAAGTACCTCGACGACTCCTGCGAGTACGACATTCCGGCCAACCTGCCGGAGAAGGTGACCCGCCAGGTCCAGGAGTACGCGGTCCGCGCGTTCACCGCGCTCGACTGCGCCGGGCTGGCCCGGGCCGACTTCTTCGTCACCCCCGAGCTGGACGTCTACCTCAACGAGATCAACACCATGCCCGGCTTCACTCCGACGTCGATGTTCCCGCGGATGTGGGCGGCCTCCGGCCTGGAGTACCCGAAGCTCGTCAACCGGCTGATCCGTACCGCCCAGCGGCGCGGCGTCGGCCTGCACTGACCCGTCCGCCCCCGCCCGCGCGGTCAGCCGGCGGGCGGGGCAGGTTCGGGGTTCAGCGCGTGCAGCCGGACGGGATGGCGCCGCCGGAGGGCACGCTCGCCACGATCGTGCTGGAGATCGCCGGCAACCACTGCAACGGCTGCTCGTACGAGCGCGGCACGCGCACGGTGATCAGCGTCTCCCGGTCGACCGTGGAGAGGACCGCCGCGTCGGCCTGCTCGGCCAGGTGCCAGCAGACCCGGTTGACCGTCCAGACCTCGTCGGTGCTGGGGAAGGCGGGCTCGGCGCCGCCGCAGGCCACGGTGAGCGCGGGGTCGCCGTAGGCGGCGTTCTGCTCCGGGCCGGCGGTGACCGGTCGCTGGGCCAGGTCGCGGATGCTCGCCGGGAGTTGGGAGAGCAGCGCCCGGCAGACGGTGGCCGGGCGGGCGGCCAGCGCCGGTGCGGCCATCTGCACCGGGGTGGTGGACTGCGCCCGGGCGGTGGTCGCGGAGGGCGTCGGCGCGGCGGTGGGCCCGTCCGGGCTGAGTTTGCCGAAGGCCAGCACCGCCACCAGCAGCGTGATCGGCAGCGCGATCACCGTGGCCAGCAGGGCCGCGCCGCGCATGGTCCGGTCACGTCCGGCCGGCGCGGCGGCGGAGGGATCGGTCGACTCACGGTTACCGTCAGCCGGCTCGGGCGTCCCGTCGGCCGCGTCGCGCGCCGCGTCGTCCAGGGCAGAGGAGGAGGTAGTCATCTCATCCACTTACAGCCGCACCACCGAACACGTGAGGGTGCGGGTGATGCCGGGCACCATCTGCACCTTGCTGACGATGAGTTTGCCGAGTTCGTCGACGGTGTTCGCCTCGGTGAGGACGACCACGTCGTACGGCCCGGTGACGGCGTCCACGCGTACCACGCCGGAGATGTCCGCGATGAGACCCGCCACGTCACGTGCGCGGCCGACCTCCGTCTGGATGAGGATGTACGCCTGTACCACGACTCGACCTCCGTCCGTCGCCGCTCGGGAGCGGCCCGAAGGGTGAAACTACCTTACGGAGCAGGTCCGATCCCTATCGGTGGTCAAGGAGCAGCAGTGAGCGAGCACGTCGGAGCCGGGCAGCACGGGCGGGACGCCGGCGGTGGCGGCGGTGTGTCCGGGATCGGGGAGTTCGGGCTGATCGGGAGGATCACCGCCCGGCTGTCGTACGGGCCGACGACCCTGCTCGGCCCGGGCGACGATGCGGCGGTGGTGGCCGCTCCGGACGGTCGGGTGGCAGCCTCCACCGACGTCCTGGTCGACGGGCGGCACTTCCGGCGGGACTGGTCCTCGGCCCGCGACGTCGGTCACCGGGCGGCAGCGGCCAATCTGGCGGACATCGCCGCGATGGGGGCCACGCCGACCGCCCTGCTCGTCGCTCTCTGCATGCCTGCGGACCTCGACGTCGGCTGGGCGGAGGAGCTGGCCGACGGGCTCTCCGCGGAGGCGGCGACGGTCGGCGCGAGCGTCGTCGGCGGCGACATGTCCGCAAGCCCCACGCTGACCGTCGCGGTCACCGCGCTTGGCGACCTGGCGGGCCGCCCGCCCGTGCTGCGCTCGGGGGCCCGCCCCGGCGACGTGCTCGCCCTGGCCGGGCGCACCGGGTACGCGGCGGCCGGGCTGACCGTCCTGACCCGGGGTTTCCGGACCCCCCGGGTGCTGGTCGAGGCGTACCGGCGGCCGCAGGTGCCCTACCAGGCCGGCCCGCAGGCAGCCCAGCTCGGCGCCACCTCCATGATCGACGTGTCGGACGGGCTCCTCGCCGACCTCGGCCACGTCTCCGTGGCCAGCGGGGTGGCGATCGACGTCCGCCGGGACGGGTTCGAGGTGCCCCGACAGATGGCCGACGCGGCGCAGGCGCTCGGCGTCGACCCGTACACCTGGATCCTGGCCGGTGGCGACGACCACGCGCTGGCCGCGACCTTCCCGCCGGCGGTGGCGCTGCCGCCGAGCTGGCGGCAGATCGGCCTGGTCACGGACGGTGCCGGCGTGACCGTCGACGGCGTCACCCACGACGGCCCGATGGGCTGGGACCACTTCCGGTGAGCCCCGCGCACCGCCGTATTCTGGACACCGTGAGTGAGATCGAGATCCGGGCGGTGCGCTTCGACGCGCCGGTGGCGCAGCAGCTGATCCACGCCGCACTTGCCGACCTCGGGGCCCGCTACGGCGGCTCCGGCGACGACACCCCGGTCGACGCGGCCGAGTTCGAGCCGCCGGACGGCGCTTTCCTCGTCGCCTACCTGGCCGGCGAGCCGGTCGGCTGCGGTGGCTGGCGCAGCCACGGCGCGGACACCGCTGAGCTGAAGCGGATGTACACGGCACCGGCGGCGCGGGGGCGGGGGGTGGCCCGCAGGGTGCTGGCGGCCGTCGAGCGCTCGGCCCGCGAGCAGGGCCGCAAACGGGTGGTCCTGGAGTGCGGCGACAGGCAGCCGGAGGCGATCGCCATGTACACGTCCGCCGGGTACGAGCGGATCCCGAACTTCGGCTTCTACAAGGACGCGGAGGGCTGCGTCTCCTTCGGCCGCACCCTCTGACCTGCCGCGCCGCACCCGGCACGGCAGGTGCGCGGCGGCTGCCCGGAACACGACATAGCCGGCGGACCCGAGGGTCCGCCGGCTGAGCCGAACGAAGTGGGTGCTACCGCGTCAGGCGCGGGTGACCTTGCCGGCCTTGATGCACGAGGTGCAGACCTGCAACTTCTTGGTGTTGCCGCCACCGGCCGGGGTACGCACCGACTGGATGTTCGGGTTCCAGCGGCGGTTGGTCCGCCGGTGCGAGTGGGACACGTTGTGGCCGAAGCCCGGTCCCTTGCCACAGACGTCGCACACGCTAGCCACGGGATACTCCTGGGATTGATACGTTCATGAGGTCGCCGGCAGGTGCTGCCCGGGCAACCTGGTCAGGTTACCCGATGACGTGCCGACCCGGCCAACCGGCCCGGTCCGGCGCTCGCCTGTGCCCCGGCTCGTGCCTGGTCGTGGGCCCGCCCGCACGACGGTGGGCCGGCCCGGCGGCAAGGGTACCGGAGGCGCTCGTCCCCGCCCCGGCCAGCGCCGGGCCGCAGCGCGGGGGACACGCCGGACGAGTCCGACGGGTGTCGGTGCGCGCCAGTAGGCTTCTGCCCGTGCTGGACACCCTCGACGCCGCCGCGGTCCGCCGCTGGTGCGCGAACGGGTTGGCCGCACTGAAGCGCCACCAGGGCGAGATCGACGACCTCAACGTCTACCCGGTGCCCGACGGCGACACCGGCACCAACCTGGTGCTCACCCTCACCTCCGCGCAGCAGGCCCTCGCCATGGATCTGGCCACTCTCCCCGACAGCGGGCCGACCGCGCACGGGCACGCGCTGCGGCTGATGGCCCAGGGCGCGCTTCTCGGCGCGCGGGGCAACTCCGGGGTGATCCTCTCGCAGATCCTGCGGGGTTTCGCCGACCAGGCAGCCGGGGTGCCGGCGGTGCGCGGTCGGGGGTTGGCCGCCGCGCTGCGCTCCGGCACCGCCGCCGCGTACACCGCGGTCTCCCGGCCGGTCGAGGGCACGCTGCTCACCGTGGTCGCGGCAGCCGCCGCCGCGGCCGAGGGCGCGGACAGCGACGACCTGTCGACGGTCGCCGGCGTTGCCGCCCGGGCGGCGGCCGATGCGCTCAGCCGGACCCCGGAGCAACTGCCGGCGCTGGCCCGCGCGGGCGTGGTCGACGCGGGTGGCCGAGGGCTCTGCGTGCTGCTCGACGCCCTGGTCGAGGTGCTGACCGGGGATCGCCCGGCCCGGCCCGCGCCGACGTCGCGCTCCGCCCGCCCGGCGGCCACCGTCGCGCGCGAGACAGGCTCCGACGAGTACGCGTACGAGGTGCAGTTCCTCCTCGACGCCCCGGCCGAGGCGGTCGCCGGGTTGCGGCGGGCACTCGACGCCCTGGGCGATTCGCTCGTCGTCGTCGGCGACGGGCGTGAGCCGAGCGGCACCTGGAACGTGCACGTGCACGTCAACGACGTGGGCGCGGCGGTCGAGGCCGGTGTCGCCGCCGGCCGGCCGTACCAGATCTCGGTGACCCGCTTCGCCGACCAGCCGGAGCCGCCCCCCGAGCCGGTTGCGGCGGGTCGGGCCGCGGTGGTGGTGGCCACCGGTGGCGGCATCGCCGACCTGTTCGCCGCGGAGGGCGCGACCGTGGTGCCGGGCAACCCGTCCACAGGTGAGTTGCTCGACGCCGTCCGCAGCACCGGCGCGGCCCGGGTGGTGGTGCTGCCCAACGACGCCAACACCGAGGCGGTGGCGAGCGCGGCTGCCCGGGAGGCCCACCGGTACGGCATCAAGGTGAGCGTGGTGCCGACCCGCTCGCCGGTGCAGGCCCTGGCGGCGCTCGCGGTCCGCGACGGTGACCGCCGTTTCGAGGACGACGTCATCGCGATGGCCGAGGCCGCCGGCGCCTGCCGTTACGCCGAGGTATGCCATGCCAGCCGGGAGGCGCTGACGGTGGCCGGCCCGTGCCGTCCCGGTGACGTGCTGGCGCTGGTGGAGGGGGAGGTGCACCTGATCGGCACCGACCTCACCGACACCTGCGCGGCAGTGGTCGACCGGATGCTCGGCGGTGGCGGCGAGATGGTCACCCTGCTGGCCGGGGTGGACGCCCCGGCCGGGCTCACCGATGCCGTCCGCGCGCACGTCGCGCGACGCTGGCCGTTCGTCGAGGTGCACGCGTACCCGGGCGGCCAGCCGTTTTATCCGCTCCTGGTAGGGATCGAATGAGCGAACCAGCCACCGTGGACACTCCGCTGAAGAAGCTGGTCGGGGACAAGACAGCCAAGGCGCTGGCCTCGCACCTCGACCTGCACACGGCCGGTGACCTGGTCTACCACTTCCCGCGTCGCTACGACGAGCGTGGGGAGCACACCGACATCCGCGCACTGGACGTCGGTGAGCAGGTCACCGTCATGGCCCAGGTGCAGCGCACCACGGTGCGCCCGATGCGTCAGCGGCGCGGCAACCTGCTGGAGGTGACCGTCGGCGACGGCTCCGGCGGGGTGCTGACGTTGACCTTCTTCGGCAACCAGGCGTGGCGCGAGCGCGAGCTGCGCCCGGGCCGGTGGGGTCTGTTCGCCGGGAAGGTCACCGAGTTCCGGAGCAAACGGCAGCTCAACGGCCCGGAGTACGTCCTGCTCGGCGAGGGTGGCGACGGCGAGGCGGCGCTCAGCGACGACATCGAGGAGTTCGCCGGCGCGCTGATCCCCGTCTACCCGGCTGCCGCTGCCGTGCCGACCTGGGTGATCGCGCGCTGCGTACGCGTCGTGCTGGACACCTTCACCCCGCCGGACGACCCCCTGCCGGGCGGCGTACGGGCCAGCCGCAAGCTTGTCGGGCTGGGCGCCGCGCTGACCGAGATCCACCGGCCGTCCAGCAAGGAGGCGCTGCACCAGGCGCGGCGGCGCCTCAAGTGGGACGAGGCCTTCGCCGTTCAGGTGACCCTGGTGCAGCGCAAGCACCGGGCTGCCGACTGGCCGGCCCGGCCCCGCCCGCCGCGCCCGGGCGGGCTGCTGGAGGCCTTCGACGCCCGACTTCCGTACGAGCTGACGGCCGGCCAGCGTGACGTGGGTGTGGAGATCGCCGCGGACCTGGCCACCCCGCACCCCATGCACCGACTGTTGCAGGGTGAGGTGGGCTCGGGCAAGACGGTGGTGGCGCTGCGAGCCATGCTCCAGGTGGTCGACGCGGGCGGTCAGGCCGCGCTGCTGGCGCCCACCGAGGTGCTGGCCGCCCAGCACCGCCGGGGCATGCTCGACCTGCTCGGGCCGCTCGGGCAGGCCGGTGAGCTGGGCTCAGCCGAGCACGCCACCCGGGTCGAGCTGGTCACCGGCTCGCTGGGAGCGGCGGCCCGCCGCCGGGCGCTCGGCGAGGTGGCGAGCGGCGCCGCCGGCATCGTGCTCGGCACCCACGCCCTGCTCTACGAGGGGGTCGACTTCGCCGACCTCGGCCTGGTGGTCGTCGACGAGCAGCACCGCTTCGGCGTGGAGCAGCGCGACGCCCTGCGGGCCAAGGCCGACCAGCCGCCGCACGTGCTGGTGATGACCGCCACCCCGATCCCGCGCACGGTGGCGATGACCGTCTACGGCGACCTGGAGGTCTCCACGCTCTCCCAGTTGCCCCGGGGGCGGTCGCCGATCGCCTCGCACGTGGTGCCGGCCGCCGAGAAACCGGCGTACCTGGACCGGGCCTGGCGTCGGCTGCGCGAGGAGGTGGCCGCCGGCCACCAGGCGTACGTGGTCTGCCCGCGGATCGGTGACGGGCCGACGAGCGACGAGGAACCGCCACCCGAGGACGACAACGGTCGGCGTCCCCCGCTGGCGGTGACCGAGGTGGCCCCGCTGCTGGCCGAGGGTCCGTTGCACGGCCTGCGGATCGGGGTGCTGCACGGTCGTCTGCCGGCCGACGAGAAGGACGCGGTGATGCGGTCCTTCGCGGCCGGCGACCTGGACGTGCTGGTGGCGACCACAGTGATCGAGGTCGGTGTGGACGTGCCGAACGCGACCGTGATGATCGTGCTGGACGCCGACCGGTTCGGGGTCTCCCAGCTGCACCAGCTACGGGGCCGGGTCGGGCGGGGTGCCGCAGCCGGGCTCTGCCTGCTTGTCAGCGAGGCGGCCGAGGGCTCGTCGGCGCGCGAGCGGCTGGACGCGGTGGCGTCCACGAGCGACGGTTTCAAGCTCGCCGAACTGGATCTGGAGCAGCGCCGCGAGGGCGATGTGCTTGGTGCCACCCAGTCCGGGCACCGCTCGCACCTGCGGTTGCTGTCGCTGCGACGCGACGCCGACCTGATCCGTGACGCCCGCGCCGAAGCGATCACCCTGATCGAGGCCGACCCGGAGTTGGCCCGCAGCCCCGCGCTCGCCGCCTCGGTGGCCGCACTCGTGGACGAGGACCGGGCGGAGTATCTGGAGAAGGGCTGACCACCCCCGCCGGCTCCGAAAATGGCTGAGGGCGCGTCGACCGGGTGGTCGACGCGCCCTCAGGTGTCAGAGCGGGTTGTCTCAGGCGGTGAAGCGAACCCGACGACGACGGGCCACCACGAACAGGGCGGCACCGGCGGCGAGCAGCGCCACGGCGCCGGCGATGATGCCACCGGTGGCGGCACCGGTCAGCGGCAGAGCGGGCTCGTCCTTGCCGCCGCCCTGACCCGGGGCGCAGTCGGCCGGCTGCTCCCAGGCGATCGGCGTGGTGTCGTCGAGGCCCTCGGCGGCCGGCGTGACGACGAGACCCTTGAACGCGTCGAAGGAGACGGAACCGGTCTCGCCCGGCTTGACGACGAGCGTCTTCGCGTCGCCCTTGTTCGGGGTCAGGGTGAGGGTGACGGTCTCACCGTCGGCCGGGTTCTCGATCGTGAAGGTGAGCTTGTCGCAGGTCGACTCGATCGAGCCCACCGGCTCCGCCGGGGCCGGGGTGGCCGTCGGGGTCGGGCTCGGGCTCTCAGCCGGCTGGCTCGGCGACGGAGAGGCGCTGCTCGGGGTCGGCGTGGGGGACGCCGGCGGGCTGGAGGGCGGGGTGGAGACGCTCGGCGAGGGCGTGGGCTCTGCCGCGCAGACGCCGGCCGGAGTGGCGGCGATCGTCCGCTCCTCCTCCACGATCCGGTCGGAGCGCACCCACCGCGCCTCGACGGTCAGCTCGATCGTCGGCCGCTTCTGGTCGAAGCGGTGCGCCTGGGTGCCGGTGAGGAGCCCGGTGCCCTTCGCCGGGAGCTTGGCGTCCTTCTCCAGGCCGCCGGTGAAGTCGCCCGGGACGGTCGACTCGAGCTTGGTGATCGTCGCGTCGATGTTCTCGCTGTTGCCGACCGTCCAGGTCACCTTGACCTGGCCGTCGGCGGTCAGGCAGTACGTGCCGGAGGGCTCGGGGTGGTGGGCACTCGCGGGGGCCGCGAAGGTGCCGATGCCGGCGAGGCCGATCAGCGCACCCGCGGCGATGGCCGCGACGCGCCGGAACGGAGACTTGGGAGGGTTCACGCCTGCTCCTGGTGAGGGGGGTACGGATCGCGTGGCGGGAGGCCGGGAGGCATCGTGACCGGGGAGTCACCTGCTCACCGGGGCGTCGCGCGACGCGGTGGCGTTCCCGCGGCGAAAGCGGGGACAGGGGGAGACTGTACTGATGGGTGGTTAATGAGGGGAGTTCAGATCATTGCCATCCGGCAATGTAGTCGATTCGTGATCTTTGATGCACCCAAGGTGGTGGTCCGGTCACTGGGGACGGTCTGCCGGTCGGCCCTCCACGGTGGATGCCCGGACGTCGGGGCTGCTCAGGCGTCCGCCTCGGCGGCGGCTGGTCGACTTCCCGGATCCCCGCCGTCCGGACGGGTCCACGTCGCATCGCGTAGCGTCGCGGGCATGAGCAGGAGGAGACGGTGACCCGGATCGTGGCCGGGACGCTCGGCGGCCGGCGGATCGCCGCCCCACCCGGCGCCGGCACCCGACCCACCTCGGACCGGGTGCGGGAGGCGCTGTTCAGCGCCGTCCAGGCCGCTGTCGATCTCGACGGTGCCCGCTTCGCCGACCTGTACGCCGGCTCCGGCGCGGTCGGCCTGGAGGCGCTCTCCCGGGGGGCCGGGCACGTGTTGCTCGTCGAGTCCGACCCGCGGGCGGCCCGGGTGATCCGGGAGAACGTGGCGGCGCTGCGCGCCGGTCCGGCGGCCCGTCTGGTCACCGGCAGGGTGGCGACGGTGCTGGCCGCCGGTCCGGACGGTGAGCCGTACGACGTGGTCTTCGCCGACCCGCCGTACGCGGTGCCGGAGGAGGAGATCACCGCGCTGTTGGCCGCGCTCGTCGACGGCGGCTGGCTGGCGCCGGACGCCCTCGTGGTGGTGGAGCGGTCCCGCCGCACCAGGGAGTTCGACTGGGTGCAGGGGATCACCGCCGAGCGCAGTCGCCGTTACGGCGAGACCACCCTTTGGTACGGTCGCCGATCATGAGACGTGCGGTGTGCCCCGGTTCGTTCGATCCGGTCACCAACGGACACCTCGACATCATCGGGCGGGCCAGTCGGCTCTTCGACGAGGTGATCGTCGGTGTGCTGGTGAACCAGTCGAAGAAAGGCCTGTTCACCGTCGAGGAGCGCATCGACATGCTCCGCGAGGTGACCTCGTCGTACGGCAACGTCCGGGTCGAGTCGTTCCGCGGGCTGCTCGTCGACTTCTGTCGGGCCCAGCAGGCAAGTGTGCTGATCAAGGGTCTGCGGGCGGTCAGCGACTTCGACTACGAGTTGCAGATGGCCCAGATGAACATCGGTCTGGCGGGTGTCGAGACGCTCTTCATGCCGACCAACCCGCTCTACTCCTTCCTCTCGTCGAGTCTGGTCAAGGACGTGGCCAAGTGGGGCGGCGACATCTCGGCCCACGTCCCCGACCCGGTCCGCGAAGCCCTCCAGGCCCGCCTGCACCCCCAGCCCTGACCCCGCACCGCCTCCCTTCACGCGCGATCTTGCGCTTACGGTTCCCGCATTGCCCCCTTTTGGGATGGTTTGGCACCACCGAAAGTGCAAGACGCTTCTATGTCTGTGGTGATCGGTTCGGTCGGTTGCCGATAGGGTTCGGCGTCAATGATCATTTGGGTGACTCGTTGCCGATCCGGC